>NZ_JAKKRY010000029.1:0-9327 GCF_025653795.1 Shewanella sp. SM73 | reverse complement strand
GCATCTTCACCATTACATGATCTGGCAACCGATTTGCCGCTGCCAACCGCCATATGTTCAGCAACGACGGTTAACCTTGCCGCTCTTCGTTTATCACCTAGCTCAGCATGATGAAAGTGATCGGCTGCCCATTGGCTCGGGTTAAAAATTGACATGGAAAATGGTGAAGTAAATGAATTTGCATGATCAGATCATCGGCAGTCAAGAGAGTTCCGTTTTTTTACTAATTATTTGTGTAGAAGAGACAGGGGTAGGGAAGCTATCACTTCCTTAGCGATGAACATCGATAATGATAATCTTATCCAACTTGCTAACGCTCTGTGATCCAACGGTCGGCTTTAGTGAACTGAAACTGTTGAATCCCTAAAGCGTCCACATAATGAGGGAATTTTGTTTTTCGTACCGCGTGGACACAGGCTGGCCGAACTCGGAAACGATGAAAAATATGCGTAAAAAAGCGGAGGGTAAAGCTCCGCTTTTATCATTATTAATTTCCAAAGCGTTGAGCGGTCTTTACTTATTTATTTACAACATCGAAAGTCATAGCTTGACCAAGACCGTCCACCATTAAGGCGCAATGAATGATTACATCTAGCGATCCTGATTTATGTTCTTTAAGAATCGGGATGAATTGACTTTTTACCTCAAGTTCAGCAAGTTTTCGTTTATGGTTTGTATCCCCAAGTACTAACATATTGCCTACAAATGTGGTTTCCACATCATCGAGCTTGTCCCATTTCTTAATCTTTGCAATGTCGTTACGAACTTTATCGGCTTTGTCTACGTCTGATTGGTAGCTTGGATCTTGCGGGTGGACGCTATAGGTTAATAAAAAACTAGGCATATTTGAGACCTTCAACGTTAGTTTTAGGGGGAATCCCTTGTGAGTAGATTGGGCTAATTAATAGATCTTCAAGTGCCATTAGCCACATTATTTGCTTTCCGTGAAAGGCAGCTCCAATGCTGTGTTAAGCTAATTAGGCAGTGAAAAAATCGTATTGTCTGCATATCCCCATTAAAAAGGAAAATACAGACAATGAGCTGCGCTGACGCACTAACCCCCGCACAAATAAATCGAGTTCTTAAAACCTGCCTGTTAATGCAACATAGTGAAGGTAAACGCTGTGCCGTAGCGCTGTCACATGCTGCGTTGCGCGTGACTGAGATCGCTTTGCTCAGAACCGAACATGTTCTGTTTGCCAACGGCAAAATCAAAGAAGAAATTCACCTACCAGCCAGCATTTGTAAGCTGTTGAAGCCAAGAACGGTTTGGCTTACAAACAAAACATCGAGGGAGATCATTCAGCAATGGATTGATCACCGCCTAGTTAAAAAGTGGGGCATATCTGGCCGCGCTGAGTTTCAAGGATTAATTCCAGAGTCACGGTTTCTGACCACAGAACAGAGTAATGATAATTGATGGACACCAAACAACTTCAAGAGTTTATGCGCCTGAATCGACCAATGGCATCGAATTTCCCTAAGAAGTTAGCTACCGGCCAAGTGATCAGTGAACTAAAAATTGACTGCAAATGTGGCTCTGAACTTAAAGATGAATTAGTACGGGGGAGCGTCAATATAGTTGAAAGCAGTTTAATTTATCGGGGCATTGGTATATGTGATAACTGCATGAAAAATTTTATGTTTAAATGGGACTATCGCTATGGTCGATAATGAAATGCAGTTATCAATAAACGATTTTGGTGAGCAAACATTACGGACGCAATGATGAAAATAAATAGAGTCGCATTACTCATACTCGTATGTTCAAACTTTGTGGCTCTAGGTTGCGCACATGCACAATCCAACTATAATCGCGGTGATTACCCGCATTGGAGCGATTTTGATGGCAATGGTCGCAATACGCGGCAAGAGTTATTAACCATGCTTTCGACTATCCCCGTGTCATATAGCTCAAATGGGCGCACTGTGACGCATGGGCGCTGGATTTCGTCATAGACGGGAGATATATATGTTAATCCGAGAGATCTTGAGATTGACCATACTGTTGCGCTCGGATATGCACACGCTCGGGGGGCAAAATACTGGTCACGGGAACAACGTGAAATTTTTGCGAATGATCCTCGCAATCTACAAGCTGTAGAGGGCGCTCTGAATCGAAAAAAAGGAGTTGCTGGTATTACGGAGTGGCTACTTCCTAAAAATCAATGTCAGTACATTGCCCGTTTTCATTGGATAATGCTGACGTATAAATTAAGCTATTACGACAACGAGCGAGTCAAAGTTAATGAGTTAATTAGCAAGTGTTCGCAGTAAGCGTTTTACGTAGTAAAATATTTTATCGAGCAAAAGATACAGATGATGATATGCGTTTGAGTTATATAGGGGTTAATGGCAGTGCTTAAATTTATTTTATTATCAATTTATTTAGTTTCGACCTTGATAGCTGGGTATGTCAATGCTGAGGCATTGGGTGTAGAGAGTAAGGTGCTAGGTTGTCTGCTCGGATTCGCTTACGGAGGATTGGCATATTTCTTAGCAATCAAACCGGCTTGCGAGCTTATCTTTGTCGAAAATAAGGAACATGTATGAATAGCAATCCTCTGATCATCTTATCTGATTCATCATTAACTTTTAGTTACTGGATGGCAGGAATATTACTCATCTATCCAATCATGACGTTAATCGGAAGGTTATTTAGCAATAAAAAATGCCGTATAGCTTTTAATTTTACGGTATTAATAGCTTATTTAGTTGCCTTCATGCTTGCAAATCCTATAGTAACTGACGCTTTAATTTCTGCAATTGTTCTTCCTCTTATGTTTGTTGTTTGTTCAGTAGGTGTGATTATGCTTTCTCTGTATTTCAAAAAAAGATGAATCTAATAAGGTTCTATAAGTGCATTAAAGGTAGAGATAACAAAGACATGAAATATTCTAGATTAAGACTGAATGAAAGCAGCGAGTCCAAAGAAACTATTTATCAATTACTATACCTCGCCGCAATTACGTCCAGCGATTCCAATACTAACTATAAATTCAACATGTTCGTATCGTTCTGTAGGGCATATTTTACTAATTTGGGGCAGTTATATGTGCTGCAAGACGGGAACAAAACTATCGCATTCTGTTTTGTGTTTGAAAAATGGCATGGTCCTACAGGTGCGTATCATATTCACAGCTTGTCAGTATTCAAAAATATGAGAAGAAAGGGGTACGGACGTACTCTGCTTCAAATTGTGCTGTCAGATTTGAATGGAGAACCAGCCTTTTTAGAATGCCACAAATCGAATGCCGAATTTTTTGAGCGAAATGGTTTTCATATAAACCATGCTAAATCACTCCCTTATGACATGCATTTTATGTATACCAACAGTGATGGTTCGCATGACTCTTATAACGGTTTTGACATGAGTACAATTTCTGCGGCAACGGAACCTGAGTTAGATAAGCGGTTTGAGATCTTGGGTAAGAAATTTGGCGCAATTAAGTAACTGGCGATTAAGTGCGTAAACTAACGGAAATTCGGTATGAAAATATATTCGTCACTAAATAAGGACACAACCAATGTTCAGCTTCAACAAATTCATGTCAATTATATGCTTTATCCTCGGTTGGGTGGTTTGTATCTCACCTATGCTGGGTGTGCCTTATTCAACAAACCAAACAGTCGTTTTTTTACTGGGGCTGATCGGGTTTGCTCTTTTCCAGATCGTTGAAAATACAGCCCCAAAAAAGAAGTCTGATTTATAGGAAAAAACAGATGCTGATCTGGTGACATCAAGCTCGGTAATCTAACAACAAGTGATGGGCAGCTATTGCAAGAATTAGGTTCTGCACTGCGCCAGGTTGAGTCGAGTGATCGTTCTCCTGTGTTGAATAGTGCGGGAATTAAGCCAAGTAAAATGACTCGTTCAGAATTGGTGGATCTTGCTGACTCGATTATATACAGAGCGATTTGAAACGGAAACTCGGTATGAATGTGTGTGAAAATTGTGATGACAAGCCTCTGCAGCTTTCGTTTTTAGTCGCAGATACAGGGAAATGTTCTGTCTGTGGAAATACTGCTGAATGTTGGGATAAAGAACTTATTGGTATGTATCACGCGTTAGGGTTATCTGACGATCAAATTTGGGAAAGTTTACCTCGATTGCGAAATACTTTTGGAGAACTTTCTAAAACGCTTTCTCTGGCAGAAATCGGCCAAAAAATTGCCGATGTGTTAAATAGCGATAAGTCGTTAAGCGAACGCTATGAGCGTGTCTATAACGCTTTAGACTACATCTATGAGTCGGGTGAACTATCAAGCCGTCATGCTGTTGAAAAGGCAAAATGGGGTTTGGGAATGGCTGTAGATAACGAAGTTGAAGTCGCTGCTTTGACAGCTAGCTTCTCGGATAGATAGCTTAGTCGGAAATTCGGCATGAAAATTGTGATACGAAGCAGAGTAGGAATGAAGTTATGAAAAAAATTATAGAAGATTCACTTTTAATGTTGCTAGGCAGTAATGAGTACCATCAACTTTAAACATGGTCAGAGTTAGCAAGTGCCGCAGATTTTGAATGCCAATGTGCTCAAGACAGGTTGCGTCAGTTGGCAAAGGTAGAATCAGCGGCCTGTGACGCCAGTCAAGAAAACCATCTAAAGAGTAGTTTGTAATTAATGTCCAAAATGTGGAGATTAGCCATTATGTCCGAGATAGAAAAAGACAAAATCAACAACCAGTTTAACGGTGTAATGATTTGCATCATTGGAGCAATGGTCATTATTTCTTGCCTTTTTGCCAAAACAGTTTGGCAAGTAGCCCTTGGCGTAGTGGTAGGTCTCCCTATCGCAGTTTGCGGTATCTGGCTGGTACAGACCAATAAAGTGTATTGGTCTGTGAGCGATGGGTTTACCCCCAAAGAGCATGGGTCTGTTTATAGTAGATGCTCCAGTAAGCAACGGAATTTTCAATAAATGTTTGTTATGACTGTATCAGCTCTATTTGTGGCGTATGTAACCATGAGTTTATGGGTTATTTGGTTTGAGAATAAACAGCCATTATTCATGTCGTTCGTTGTTTTTAAGTTTATCTGTAGTGTCGGCAAAAAAGCATTAATCGATGATCTTTCCCATGAAATGGATGGGCTAAACAAAATGCAATTTAACCATCACGGTTATCGAAAATGGTTCGCTGAAGTAAAAAGTAGAGGTGACGTTACACGTTTGGAATTTTTCGCCTTTAATCGGCAACGACTAAATGAGATAGATGCCGAATTAGAACGTCGCGGCCTGAAATAGAGAGTGTAGGAACAGTAACTTATCCGCAACGGAAACTCGCATGAAACTCATAGGTAGCTTAACTAAGGTCCTCAATACTCATTGGGTTAACGCATGGTATGCAATAGCTTGTGATATGGAAGCCAATAAACACTACGGCGATGCCAATTCGTTGATATTTCATATAAAACTGTTTGCAAAAACCTTTTTTAAAAATAGCTAAGAAGTACGGAAACAAAAGAGCAAGGTGAACTGCCGAAATTAACTTTTGAAACACTCCATTAGCTTTTATGTGAGTAGAATAAGTTTCATACTGAGTATTAAAGATTCATACTTAAATGGCAGCGATCAGAGTACACTGCCATTTCTAAAACGTTTATGTCCAAAAGTTACTTAGAATTGTCGTCGTGGTGTACTCCATTTCTGGGGACAATGGGGGTTGTTTTGGTGAGATTGCTCTCTGTACAAAGAAATGAGGCTGACGTTCCAGCCTCTTTTAACTATCCACACTGTAATTGTATATTTAGCTCTTAACGCTTGGTTTAAGTCACATTCCCTTTCGCCTGAAGATATTGAATTAAAGGCGCATAAACGCCGGCATCAGCTTGGCGTAAGCTCGCAATGTACTCACCCCGCTCTTGGCTTTGTTTATCCAAATCTGTATTGGACCAAACTAAAGGCTTTTGTTTGAGTAGTACCATTCGTATGTAGTCCGTCATCACGCGCGAGTGACGTCCGTTGCCGTTAGGAAAAGGGTGAATTTTAACTAACCTGTGCTGTATCCGAGCCGAGAGTTCTAGGCTGTCATAGTGTTCAAACTCAATCCAGCATTTGATGTCTTCCAGTAAGTTGTGTAAATCTGGCCGGATATTCAGCGGATCGACACCAATGTTCAACTCTCGGTGACGGTAGCTGCCGGCCCATTCCCACACATCACCAAGCAAACGTTGATGCAACTCTTCCACAAACGCCATAGAAAGAATGTCATCCATGCTGGTTTTAGGCGTCGTGGCTAACCAACTCAACCCTTGTAGTATGTTGGCATTTTCAAGCTCATTAAGCTCTTCGCGAGTCGTGATGTGATCAAATTTCAGCCCGGCAACATCATCGGCATTTAGTTGGGTTGCGCCCTCTGGTTCAACAAACAGACTCATTGGTATTTCTCCTGCAAACTGACTTTCCACAAATCTCGGGTGCTGCCCGTTATAATCTCATTGGCTAATTGAACCAGCGCTTGCTGTTGTTGCTCTGAGGTTAACTGCTGTGCTTCTAAAAACATCGATTGGTGGCTCATGCCCAAACGCTGCTTGGCCAACTCCATAGCGCGCGCTTCTATCATGTCATCAATCGACTGACGTGGAATAATCGCATAAACCAGTTCGGCATCGAGCCCGCTCGCCAGTTGTTTTAGTTGTTTGAGTGAGATGGTTTCATCGGCTTCTTTACGCTCCAATATGGAGACTTGATTACGAGAGAGATTAAGACGTTCACCTAATTGCGCGCCCGACATCCCCAAGGCCTCACGGATACTGCGCACCCAACCATTTTTCGGCGGTTTAGGCACAGATAAACCGAGTAAAGCGCTGATTTTTGCTTTGACTTGCTTGAGTGCAACGGCATAGACACCGGATTTTTTCATAATTTTGTATCTCTAATTAAATACACTACAACGACAATAGTATCTAATTTTGCATACATTATAAAGATTCTTGTATCTAATTTTTAATACACATCAAAGGAAAATGTATCGATTATGAAATACGCTACTTATTTGGCTATCTGTTTACTGGACAATGGTCGTGTCAAATTCATCTTGGAAGAGCAAACGTCTTCGGCAGCGCTAGAATGGGAAGTGAACGGTTTAGGTTGATTTAGAATGGGGGTTGTTTTGGGAAGTACACAATCCAGACTTCTGCTCTGAATGATTTCTGTCCAGAAACGTGTTTGAATGGGGCCATCAATCTGTGGATGCTCAAGACAACCAGTATGATACTTTATTACTCAGTTGTAGCGTGACTCAGATTTTGTAGTAGGAATTAGTATGAATCTTTATTTCTGGGTGAGTATCATTTAGAACGGTACGATCAGGGTTACTTGGCTGTTTAGTATGAGACTTATTCCTCTCCCACAGCTTTGCTGTGGGTTTAGGCTTCTTAATCCGCTATGAGGTTAACAAACCATGTAAGCCAAAGATTGGTTAGGCACTAATGGAAAAATATTAAAATGAGCCAAATCGAGTCATGATGGATAGTAAAAATTCTGTCTGAGTTCGAGAACATGGCTCTACTCCTGCATTTGGGCGCATGTGATAAAACTCACCTTTAAAGTAGATAAAAGCTTGTTTAGTGTGATTCGCCCGTACTTGATTGTTTGAATTGGTTGAAATATAGATATCATAGATATCATTTGAATATACCAGCTTGATAGCGGCATTCATGGGGTTTGTGTTCATTATTCTAATTCCTTCCTGGCACTTCAAATATTTTACTGATAAACAAAAACTAATGACATCGTTTCAGCGTCGATTTGAGACAGCAAAATAAATTTGGCTAAATTTGCCCAACGCGCCAAAAATGTAAAGTTAGCTTTAAATTCTAAAATCACTCACTTGAATTCTCGTTCTCAATCAGCGCTTGCTTCCAATATTCTGGTTCAGCATATCGAGCAACCAATGCATCGATATCTATTTTTGAGGTTGATGGACTAAACTCAAAATTGCCATACATATTGATGTGCTGCCATGCAACGGGCGAAATACTGTGAAGCTGAGCCAGTGCATTTTGATCTCCTACTGTTTGCTTCTGTTCATAGACACGAGATAGCAGCGCTGTGTTGTAGTAAATGACCGCGTTGGTGATGAGCCGAGAGCATTCATTCCATATTTGCTGCTCCTCTTCTGTTTTTACTCTGAATTTTCCACCGTTAACAAATGCAACTGCTCGTCTAAGACGATGATAGGCTTCGCCACGATTTAATGCTTTTTGTACACATTGACGTAAGCCAACATCGTCGACAAAGTCGAGAATGTATAGCGTTCGGCATATGTTTTCCAACTCCCATAATGCTTTCTTGGTCTGATTCTGACGCGAATAGCTCGAGAGTTTGCGAACAATCGTGGCTTGAGTAACATCTTTTTGAGCTAGCGATGCCATGATCCGTTGAATATTGGGCCATTCACGTTCAATCAATTCATCGTTGGTTTTTCGGGCAGGCTTTATTAGCCAGTCACCACACTCATTGGGATGTTGTGAGCCGACTAACGTATCCATTTTCTTATGCAAATCACGATAACGAGGTGCAAAATGATATCCAAATGCATGCAAAATCCAAAAATTAACCTGATTGGTGCCATGGGTGTCAGTGGAATGCCGTTCTGGCTTTATATCAGAGGTATTGTTATGCAATAAATCGAAAACGTAATGGCTTTCATGTTCGTGAGTCCCAATAATCTTTGCATTTATAGGAACATGATTTGCAACCAACGTGTAGGCGCTGACACCTTTCTGTAAACCAAAATACTTGGGAGAATATCGAGCGTTAAGGGTGTTAATTTGCGTTTCTATCCGCTGACCATCGCTACTTGAATGAAGTGTGTCCTGAATATCATAGAGATGAAATGCGGGTAGCTGGCTGGTCGCATTACTAATCGCATCATTAGCCGCTCGTAATGTCTCCAAGCGTAGATAATTTCTTGATGTCCCCGCCATTGATGCTGAGCTAAGGCCTGAAACCTCAGCCATTTTTGCTAACCCCATGTTTGTTCCCATCGCAACAATACAGGCGAAAATTTCACGGGGATCAGCTTCATGCTTTACATAACGATCTAATACATGGGTAAATGCATTTAAAAATCCAGTATTACCCGCAACAAACCACAGTAGATCCGCAATACCAATTCCTGGTAACTGGCTGTAAAAATCGCTATTAACGGATTCATCACTGCTCGGATAAAGCAGCTTCCAACGACGCTTTTCGGCAGCCCCAATTACTTTAATATGTTTGTTGACCCCATCAGAAATATGTTGGTTAATCGCACTATAACGTGCTGCTAGCATAGTATGAAATACAGCCAGAGTATCTTGGATAGGGGCCAATAAAATGGGTG
>NZ_JAKKRY010000028.1:0-16099 GCF_025653795.1 Shewanella sp. SM73 | reverse complement strand
ACCAGTGATCATGTTTTTAACATAGTCAGCGTGGCCTGGGCAGTCTACGTGTGCGTAGTGACGTGAAGGCGTGTCATATTCGATGTGAGAGGTATTGATCGTAATACCGCGCTCACGCTCTTCTGGAGCGTTATCGATTTGAGAGAAGTCTTTAGCTTCGCCACCGTAGGTCTTAGCCAGTACGTGAGAGATAGCTGCAGTCAGTGTGGTTTTACCATGGTCAACGTGACCAATGGTGCCCACGTTTACGTGAGGCTTAATACGTTCAAATTTAGCTTTTGCCACGATATATTCCTTTCTTTTCAGAATAGTCCAGTCAGTGCTGGACCATAATAACATTTATGTCGTAACTGGATATTAGCTACGAGATTCAATAATCGCTTTTGCAATGTTTTGCGGTGCATCAGAGTACTTCAAGAACTCCATAGAGTATGAAGCGCGACCCTGTGTAGCAGAGCGCAAATCAGTTGCATAACCAAACATTTCAGAAAGAGGCACTACAGCATGGACTATTTTGATGCCACCGAAGCCATCATCCATCCCTTCAATTAAGCCACGACGACGGTTCAAATCACCAACGACGTCACCCATATAATTTTCAGGGGTAGTTACTTCTACTTTCATGCAAGGTTCGAGCAACGCCGGATTCGCTTCAAGCGCACCCTTTTTGAAGCCCATAGAACCTGCAATTTTGAACGCCATCTCGTTCGAGTCCACATCATGATATGAACCATCGAACAGAGTGACCTTCACGTCCAACACAGGGAAGCCAGCGAGAACGCCATTCTTCATCTGTTCTTGGATACCTTTATCAACCGCAGGAATGAATTCACGAGGAATCACACCTCCCACAACAGCATTGACAAATTCGTAACCAGCGCCTTCTTCATTAGGCTCTAGTTTTAACCAAACGTGACCGAATTGTCCACGACCACCTGATTGGCGTACAAATTTACCTTCAGCTTCTACTGATGCTCGGATAGTTTCGCGGTAGGCCACTTGTGGCTTACCTACGTTACATTCAACACCGAATTCGCGACGCATACGGTCGACGATGATGTCTAAGTGTAACTCACCCATACCCGAAATCAGAGTTTGTGATGATTCTTCGTCAGTTTCAACTCGGAATGATGGATCTTCCGCTGCAAGTTTTTGCAACGCGATACCCATTTTGTCCTGATCGGCTTTTGACTTAGGCTCAACGGCAATGGTAATTACTGGCTCTGGGAACTCCATACGTTCCAAGATCACTCTATGATCGTTATCACAAAGCGTATCACCCGTAGTCACTTCTTTTAGACCAATCGCCGCTGCGATATCACCAGCCCGGACTTCTTTCAGTTCAGTGCGATCGTTTGCGTGCATTTGCACCATGCGACCTACGCGTTCACGCTTCTGTTTGACAGAGTTGTAAACGCCCGAACCTGATTCGAGTACGCCTGAGTACACGCGAATAAAGGTCAAAGTTCCTACGAATGGATCTGTAGCAATCTTAAATGCCAATGCAGCAAAAGGCGCATTGTCATCTGATGGGCGTTCTACTTCTTGGTCGTTCTCATCGATGCCCTTAATTGGAGGCACATCAATTGGCGCTGGCAAGAATTCAATAACCGCATCAAGTACCGCTTGAACGCCTTTGTTCTTAAATGCAGAACCACAAGTCGCTAAAACGATTTCATTATTTATAGTACGCTGACGTAGCGCCTTTTTAATTTCGTCTTCTGATAGCGTGCCTTCTTCAAGGTACTTATCCATCAGTTCATCCGAAGATTCGGCTGCTACTTCAACCAGATACTCATGCATTTCAGCCGCTTTAGCTGCTAACTCTGCAGGGATCTCCTCATAAGTGAAAGTCATACCCTGGTCTGATTCATTCCAGTTAATTGCTTTCATCTTGATTAAGTCGATCACGCCTTTGAAGTTTTCTTCTGCACCGATATTCAATTGAATAGGCACACAAGTGGCTCCAAGACGAGTTCTAATTTGCTTCACTACACGTTCAAAGTCTGCACCTGCACGGTCCATCTTGTTGATAAATACCAAACGTGGAACGCGGTATTTATCAGCTTGACGCCACACTGTTTCTGACTGAGGTTCAACACCAGATGAACCACAGAAAACGACAACAGCACCGTCGAGGACGCGCAGAGACCGTTCAACTTCAATAGTAAAGTCAACGTGACCAGGGGTATCGATGATATTGATGCGGTGTTCAGTGAATTGAGCATCCATACCACGCCAGAATGTGGTTACCGCAGCCGAGGTGATAGTGATACCACGCTCTTGCTCTTGAACCATCCAGTCTGTGGTAGCGGCGCCGTCATGCACCTCACCGATTTTATGAGACAAACCGGTATAGAACAGAACACGTTCTGTTGTGGTGGTTTTACCTGCGTCAACATGAGCACAAATACCGATATTACGATAACGCTCAATTGGGGTTGTACGAGCCACGATTATACCCTCTCCACCAAGACCTAGGTCTTGGCAATATCAACAACTATGGTGTGGGCCTAAGCCCACACCATCATATTACCAACGGTAATGAGCAAAGGCTTTGTTAGCTTCAGCCATGCGATGCACGTCTTCACGCTTCTTAACAGCAGTACCTTTGTTTTCAGACGCATCCAGCATTTCACCTGCCAGACGTAAAGCCATAGATTTTTCACCACGCTTACGAGCAGCTTCAACTAACCAGCGCATCGCCAGTGCGTTACGACGCACAGGACGAACTTCACATGGTACCTGGTACGTAGAACCACCAACGCGACGAGATTTAACTTCGACTGATGGGCGAACGTTGTCCAGGGCTGCTTCAAGGATAACTAAATGGTTTTCGCTTTTCTTTTCAGCAACAACATCTAGTGCCTTGTAAATAATTTTTTCTGCAGTCGACTTTTTGCCGTCTTGCATAATGACGTTGATGAACTTAGCCAGCAACTCACTGTGAAACTTTGGATCTGGTAGGATTTTACGTTGTCCTACAACGCGACGTCTTGGCATAACAATTCTCCGTATGCTTCAGGGATTTCCAAAACTGGAATTCTCAAAATAAAACTAGCTTGGCCTTACTTAACGGATAAGTTAAGACTTAGGACGCTTAGCACCGTATTTAGAACGGCTTTGGCGACGTGAAGTCACGCCTGCACAGTCTAATGCGCCACGAATAGTGTGATAACGCACACCTGGTAAGTCTTTAACACGACCACCACGGATTAAGATCACGCTATGTTCCTGCAGGTTGTGGCCTTCACCGCCGATGTACGAAGTAACTTCGAAACCGTTAGTTAGACGCACACGAGCTACTTTACGTAGTGCAGAGTTAGGTTTTTTAGGGGTAGTAGTGTACACACGTGTACAAACACCACGTTTTTGCGGGCACGCATTCAACGCAGGCACGTTAGTCTTGTCGACTTTTGGCGCGCGTGGCTTACGTACCAACTGGTTTACAGTTGCCATGTATAGCTCCGAGTCAGTTGAATCAAACTCAACGATAAGGTGTGAAAAATCTATATCCCACAATGGTGGGACGCGGAATTTTAGAAAGGTAATGCCTGACTGTCAAGAAATAGCCAACTTTTGCGGCATATTACAAGAAAAAAGGCGCCATAGGCGCCTTTTTATAACAAACTTATTACTTAATCTTGGCTACCAGCCAAGTTTAAGAGATCGGCCAAGTTCTGTTCGGCTTCACTTGCAGTGATCTTGTTCACTACTACAGGTTCGTTTTTCTTCGCACGCGCTTCATTACGAGTCTTGTGATAAGCGTAACCAGTACCGGCTGGGATCAGTCGGCCAACGATAACGTTTTCTTTCAGACCACGTAATTGATCGCTCTTACCACCTACGGCGGCTTCGGTCAGTACGCGCGTGGTTTCTTGGAACGATGCTGCTGAGATAAAGGATTCTGTTGCCAGAGATGCTTTAGTAATACCCAGTAGTTCACGTTCAAAGGTCGCAGGCACTTTACCTTGGGCGATCAGTTCGCGGTTAGCGATCTTCACGCGTGACACTTCAGCTTGTTCCCCTTCGAGGAAGTCAGTGTCACCGGCAGAAGTGATAAGACACTTACGCAGCATCTGACGGATGATCACTTCGATATGCTTATCGTTGATCTTCACGCCTTGCAGACGGTAAACGTCCTGTACTTCGTTCACAATGTAGTTAGCTACGTTGTGGATACCACGAAGACGCAGAATGTCGTGCGCAGCTTCTGGACCGTCAGCGATAACTTCACCACGTTCGACTTTTTCACCTTCGAACACGTTTAAGTTACGCCACTTAGGGATCATCTCTTCATAATGATCGCCGCCATCAGCAGGTGTAATCACCAAACGACGCTTACCTTTGGTCTCTTTACCAAACGAGATGGTACCAGAGATTTCCGCCAGAATAGCAGGCTCTTTTGGCTTACGCGCTTCGAACAAGTCAGCAACGCGTGGCAGACCACCGGTGATGTCGCGTGTTTTAGACGATTCCTGAGGAATACGAGCTAATGCGTCACCCACGTTGATTTGCGCGTTATCTTCTAAGTTAACGATCGCACTACCTGGTAAGAAGTATTGTGCTGGCACTTCAGTACCTGGGATCATCAAGTCAGCACCATTAGCGCCAAGCAGACGGATCATTGGGCGCATTTCTTTACCCGCAGTACCACGCTGACCAACGTCAAGGATCACGATTGATGACAGACCCGTTAGTTCGTCTGTTTGACGTGTCATAGTGACACCGTCAATCATGTCTACGAACTTGATACTACCCGCCACTTCAGAAATGATTGGGTGAGTATGTGGATCCCAGTTAGCGATAACATCGCCCGCTTCAACAGCTGCTTCTTCTAGTTTCTCGAGCACAGTACCGTATGGCACTTTATAACGCTCTTTCTCACGACCCAGCTCGTCAATAACGGCCAGTTCAGAAGAACGAGAAACGATAACCAGTTTGCCGTCACTATTAGTAACATGCTTAGCATTATGCAGTTTCAATGAACCCGAGTTTTTCACTTGGACATTGTTTTCTGCAGACGCTCGAGATGCCGCACCACCGATGTGGAACGTACGCATCGTTAACTGTGTACCTGGTTCACCGATAGATTGTGCTGCCACAACACCGATGGCTTCACCGTGGTTAATAATATGACCACGAGCCAAGTCACGACCGTAACAAGCTGCACACACACCGAAATCGGTATCACAAGAAATAACAGAACGTACAATCACTTCGTCGATTGAATGCTCTTCTAACTTGTCACACCATGCTTCGTCGAGTAGCGTGTTACGTGGTGCTAATACGTCTTCAGTGCCTGGATAGAACACATCAATCGCAACCACACGACCCAGTACGCGTTCACGTAACGGCTCAACCACATCACCACCTTCAATCAGCGGTTTCATGGTTAGACCTTCGTGAGTACCACAATCGTCTTCGATAACCACTAAATCTTGTGCAACGTCTACAAGACGACGAGTCAGGTAACCCGAGTTCGCTGTCTTCAATGCCGTATCGGCTAGACCTTTACGCGCACCGTGAGTAGAAATAAAGTACTGGAGTACGTTTAGACCTTCACGGAAGTTAGCGGTAATTGGCGTTTCGATGATTGAGCCGTCTGGCTTAGCCATCAGACCACGCATACCCGCCAACTGACGGATCTGTGCGGCACTACCACGAGCGCCTGAGTCAGCCATCATATAGATGCTGTTAAACGAGGCTTGTTTCTCTTCAACGCCATCACGGTTAATCACTGTCTCAGTTGACAGGTTTTCCATCATAGCTTTAGAAACTTTTTCGTTGGCACTTGCCCAGATATCGATAACTTTGTTGTAACGCTCACCGGCTGTGACTAGACCAGATTGGAACTGCTCTTGAATTTCAAGAACTTCCGCTTCTGCATCAGCAACTAAGGTGTATTTCTCGTCTGGAATAACCATGTCATCGATACCGACAGAGGCACCAGAGATGGTTGCAAAACGGAAACCGGTATACATCAATTGGTCAGCGAAGATAACCGTATCTTTCAGACCCAGTTGACGATAACAGGTGTTCAACAGTTTAGAGATCTGCTTTTTGCCCATGTTCTGGTTAACCAGATCAAATGACAAACCTGCTGGCAGAATAAGTGACAGCAAAGCACGACCCACAGTCGTATCAACGATACGGCGTTGTTCAGTGCGCTCACCATCGTCACCAATAATGGTTTCAGTGATACGAACTTTAACGCGGGCATGCAGTTCAGCAGCGCCAGTTGCGTAAGCTTTTTCAACTTCAGCAACAGACATAAATGCCATACCTTCACCACGGCCGTTAATACGCTCACGGCTGGTATAGTACAGGCCCAATACCACGTCTTGAGACGGGGTGATAACAGGCTCGCCGTTGGCTGGTGACAGGATGTTGTTGGTAGACATCATCAGGGCACGGGCTTCAAGCTGCGCTTCCAGTGTTAACGGTACGTGTACCGCCATTTGGTCACCGTCGAAGTCGGCGTTGTATGCCGCACAAACGAGTGGGTGTAACTGGATCGCTTTACCTTCAATCAGTACAGGTTCGAACGCTTGGATACCCAGTCTGTGCAGTGTTGGTGCACGGTTGAGCATCACTGGATGTTCGCGGATCACTTCATCCAGAACGTCCCAAACTTCCGCTACTTCACGCTCAACCATCTTCTTAGCCGCTTTGATAGTAGTAGCTAAGCCACGACCTTCTAGCTTGCCATAGATGAATGGCTTGAACAGTTCCAGTGCCATCTTCTTAGGAAGACCACATTGGTGCAGACGTAGAGTAGGACCTACGGTAATTACCGAACGACCAGAATAGTCAACGCGCTTACCCAACAAGTTCTGACGGAAACGACCTTGCTTACCTTTGATCATATCAGCCAAAGATTTCAGAGGACGCTTGTTAGAACCGGTAATAGCACGACCACGACGACCGTTATCTAATAGCGCATCAACAGACTCTTGTAACATACGCTTTTCGTTGCGTACGATAATGTCTGGCGCAGCTAAATCTAACAGACGCTTCAAACGGTTGTTACGGTTGATCACGCGGCGATACAGGTCGTTAAGATCTGAAGTCGCGAAGCGGCCGCCATCGAGCGGAACCAACGGACGTAAGTCAGGTGGTAACACAGGCAGTACTTTTAAGATCATCCACTCAGGCTTGTTGCCTGAAGTGTAGAATGCTTCCATCAACTTAAGACGTTTAGTCACTTTCTTGCGACGAGTCTCAGAATTGATTGAAGGCAATTCTTCACGCATTTGTTCGATTTCTTTCGCTAAATCGATAGCACGTAACAGTTCAAGTACTGCTTCGGCACCCATTTTAGCTTCGAACTCATCACCGTATTCTTCTAATGCATCCAGATAAGTTTCTTCTGTCAGCATTTGGCCACGTTCAAGGCTGGTCATACCAGGCTCGATCACGACAAATGATTCAAAATACAGTACGCGTTCGATATCACGCAGCGTCATATCCAGCATTAAGCCAATACGTGACGGCAGTGATTTTAAGAACCAAATGTGCGCAACTGGGCTAGCCAGTTCGATGTGACCCATACGCTCACGACGTACTTTAGTTTGGGTTACTTCAACGCCACACTTTTCACAAATAACACCACGGTGCTTCAAACGTTTGTACTTACCGCACAAACATTCGTAATCTTTGACTGGGCCAAAGATACGCGCACAGAACAGACCTTCACGCTCAGGCTTGAAGGTACGGTAGTTGATGGTTTCTGGCTTCTTAACTTCACCAAAAGACCAAGAACGGATCAGATCAGGCGATGCCAGACCAATTTTGATGCCGTTAAATTCTTCAGTCTTGCTTTGCTGTTTCAGAAACTTTAATAAGTCTTTCACGTTTCTCTCCTGAAGGAGTTAAACCGGGTGCTCCGCTTGCACGGAGCACCATTCTGTTTGCCAAACGCGGCTAAAGGCCTGCGCTTATGCCTGATCCAACTCGATATTAATACCGAGTGAACGGATCTCCTTCAGTAACACGTTGAAGGACTCTGGCATGCCAGGTTGCATCTGATGGTTACCGTCGACGATGTTCTTATACATCTGAGTACGACCGTTAACGTCATCCGATTTAACAGTGAGCATTTCTTGAAGCGTATAAGCGGCACCGTATGCTTCTAGTGCCCACACTTCCATCTCACCGAAACGCTGACCACCGAACTGAGCTTTACCGCCCAGTGGTTGTTGAGTCACTAAGCTGTACGAACCGGTAGAACGGGCGTGCATCTTGTCATCAACTAAGTGGTTCAGTTTGAGCATGTACATGTAACCTACCGTTACTTGACGCTCAAATTCGTTACCGGTACGACCATCAAACAACTTCAACTGACCAGAGGTTGGCAAACCTGCAAGTTCAAGCATCTGCTTGATCTCTTTCTCTTTAGCACCGTCGAATGCAGGAGTTGCAATCGGGATACCGCCTTTCAGGTTAGTCGCAAGACGTAATACTTCATCATCAGTGAATGAATCGATATCGACGCGCTGCTGGACTTCGTCACCTAATTCATAAACTTGCTTGATGTAACCACGAACTTCAGCCAGCTCACGCTGTTCTTCAAGCATCGCAGTGATCTTGTTACCAATGCCTTTGGCAGCGGCGCCCATATGGACTTCAAGTACCTGACCAATGTTCATACGTGATGGAACACCTAGCGGGTTCAATACGATGTCTACTGGGTTACCTTGTTCGTCATATGGCATGTCTTCGATTGGGCAAATCTTAGAGATAACACCCTTGTTACCGTGACGACCCGCCATCTTGTCACCAGGTTGGATAGTACGCTTAACCGCTAAGTAAACCTTAACGATTTTGAGTACGCCTGGCGCCAAGTCATCACCTTGGGTGATCTTGCGACGTTTGATTTCAAACTTCTTATCGAAGTCAGCTTTCAGCTCTTCATGCTGTTCAGCTAATTGCTCAAGTTCAGTTTGTTTTGCTTCATCGTCAATGACTTGAACCAATACATCTTTACGTGGCAACGCAGCAATTTGCGCTTCAGTGAAACCAGCACCGATTAACAGGTTACGCGCACGGCTCAATACACCTTCTTCAAGGATCTTGAACTCTTCGCCTAAGTCTTTACGAGCTTGGGCAATGTGCATCTCTTCGATTTCAACTGCACGCTTGTCTTTTTCAACGCCGTCACGGGTAAATACCTGTACGTCGATGATAGTGCCCTTAACAGAGTTAGGAACACGCAGTGAACTGTCTTTAACATCAGACGCTTTCTCACCGAAGATAGCACGGAGTAACTTCTCTTCTGGCGTTAGCTGTGTTTCGCCTTTTGGCGTCACTTTACCAACCAGAATATCGCCGCCCTTCACTTCTGCACCAATGTAAACGATACCTGACTCATCGAGTTTCGACAGAGCAGATTCACCTACGTTTGGAATATCAGCCGTGATTTCTTCGCTACCCAGTTTGGTATCACGAGCAATACAAGACAGCTCCTGAATGTGGATAGTGGTGAAACGGTCTTCTTGCGCTACACGCTCAGAAATTAAGATCGAGTCTTCGAAGTTGTAACCATTCCAAGGCATGAATGCGATACGCATGTTCTGGCCAAGGGCTAAGTCACCTAAGTCAGTAGACGGACCGTCTGCTAACACGTCACCACGAACGACTGGCTCACCAACAGCACAACAAGGGCGTTGGTTGATACAAGTGTTTTGGTTAGAACGGGTGTATTTAGTCAGGTTATAAATGTCGATACCGGCTTCGCCTGGGCGCAGCTCATCTTCATTTACTTTAACAACGATGCGGCTCGCATCAACGTAGTCTACAAAACCACCACGTTTAGCAACAACCACAACACCAGAGTCAACAGCCAAAGTACGTTCAATACCAGTACCTACTAGCGGCTTTTCAGAGCGCAGTGTGGGTACGGCTTGACGTTGCATGTTCGCACCCATCAAGGCACGGTTAGCATCGTCGTGTTCTAAGAACGGGATCAGTGACGCAGCAACAGAAATAATCTGTTGTGGCGAAACGTCCATATACTGGATGTCAGCAGCGCGCATAAAGGTCGATTCACCTTTATGACGACAAGCAATTTGCTCTTCTGCCATACGACCGCTAGCGTCAACTTCGATGTTCGCCTGTGCAATCACATAACGACCTTCTTCGATTGCTGACAAGTATTCCACTTCGTCAGTAATCACGCCGTCGATAACCTTGCGGTATGGCGTTTCTAGGAAGCCGTAAGAGTTAGTACGGGCAAAACTTGCTAATGAGTTGATTAGACCAATGTTTGGACCTTCAGGGGTCTCAATTGGACATAAACGACCATAATGCGTTGGATGTACGTCGCGGACTTCGAAGCCTGCACGTTCACGAGTCAAACCACCAGGGCCAAGTGCAGAAATACGACGCTTATGCGTTACTTCTGACAGCGGGTTGTTTTGGTCCATGAATTGTGACAGCTGAGAAGAACCGAAGAACTCTTTCACTGCAGCAGAAATTGGCTTAGCGTTGATCAAGTCTTGTGGCATCAGCTCGTTCAGATCGCCTAAAGACAGACGTTCACGCACGGCGCGCTCAACACGGACTAAACCAACACGGAATTGGTTTTCAGCCATTTCACCGACGCTACGAATACGACGGTTACCTAAGTGATCGATGTCATCGACTTCGTCGAAACCATTACGGATATGAATGATGTTCTTCATTACCGCGACGATGTCTTCTTTAGACAATACACCGCTACCTTCGTCATCAGGAATGCTGAGACGACGGTTGAACTTCATACGACCTACTTTAGACAGATCATAACGCTCTTCACTGAAGAACAAGTTCTGGAATAGTGCTTCGGCAGCATCTTTGGTTGGTGGCTCGCCAGGACGCATCATACGATAGATCTCAACCAGCGCTTCTAAGCGGTTAGTGGTTGAATCGATACGCAGCGTATCTGAAATATAAGCACCATGATCTAGCTCGTTGATATACAACGTGCTGATATCTTTAATACCGGCCAATGATAGTTTAGCCAGATCTTCTAAGCTAATTTCACTGTTGGCAGAGACTAAAACTTCACCCGTGTCCGGATCGATATAATCTTGAGCAGCATATTTGCCCACGATATATTCAACTGGCACTTCAAGCTCAGTGGTATTAGTCTTTTCTAACTGACGAATGTGACGCGCAGTAATACGACGTCCCGCTTCAACCAGTACAGAACCTTCAGCATCCTTGATGTCATAGCTGGCAGTTTCGCCACGCAGACGTTCAGGCACCAAAGACATGACCAGAGTATCTTTCTTGATCTTGAACTCAACGCGTTCGAAGAACAGATCGAGGATCTCTTGAGTAGAATATTCTAATGCACGTAACATGATGGTCGCAGGCAGTTTGCGGCGACGGTCAATACGCACAAATAGTGCATCTTTAGGATCGAATTCAAAGTCAAGCCATGAACCACGGTAAGGAATAATACGTGCGTTATACAGCACCTTACCTGATGAGTGGGTTTTACCACGGTCATGATCAAAGAACACGCCTGGAGAACGGTGTAATTGAGATACGATTACACGCTCAGTACCGTTGATAACAAAAGTACCATTATCCGTCATCAATGGGATATCACCCATGTAGACTTCTTGTTCTTTAATATCTTTTACTGTGCCCGCCGCTGCTTCACGGTCATACAACACCATGCGTAATTTAACGCGTAGTGGAGCTGAATACGTAACACCACGGATCTGACACTCTTTCACATCAAAAACAGGCTCGCCAAGCTTATAGCTGACGTATTGCAGTTCTGAGTTACCAGAAAAGCTCTTGATGGGAAAAACGCTACGGAAGGCGGCTTCTAAACCGCGCTCACCGGTAGGATCTTGATCGGTGAACTTCTTAAAAGAGTCTAGCTGGATAGACAATAAATAAGGGATATCCAAAACTTTTGGACGCTTACCAAAGTCTTTGCGAATACGCTTCTTTTCAGAATAGGAGTAAACCATGGGTTTCCTCTGCTTACGAGATGTGACCAAGACTGAATAAATAACTTAAGTTATTAAAATTCAGCACGTTTGCCCATCACCGTTGATGGCAAGAACCTAACCAGTAATCTCTGCTAGGGACTGCAAAATTTGGCGACAAACGGTGAAAAAAAATCGCCAGCGCATATAGCGCAAAAAAGGCCGACGGTTAAAAAACCGCCAGCCTCCACCCAAGTGGCTTGGGTGAGCAAGCTAAATAATAGCTTACTTAATTTCTACAGAAGCACCAGCTTCAGTAAGTTCTTTCTTCAGAGCTTCAGCTTCTTCTTTAGAAACGCCTTCTTTAACTGCTACTGGAGCAGCTTCAGACATAGCTTTAGCTTCTTTCAGGCCTAAACCAGTTGCGCCACGGATGGCTTTAATAACTGCAACTTTGTTGTCGCCGTGAGCAGTCAGAACTACGTTGAATTCTGTTTGTTCTTCAACAACAACTGCTTCTGCACCGCCAGAAACAACAGCAGCAGCGGCAGAAACGCCGAACTTCTCTTCCATAGCTTCGATCAGTTCAACAACTTCCATTACAGACATAGCTGCAAAGGCTTCTAAGATTTGGTCTTTAGTGATAGACATAACAAATGTTTCCTATTGTTCTGAATTCAATTTTATTAAGCAGCCAGCTTGAAATTAAGCGGCTTCTTGTTTTTGATCGCGCAGGGCGGCCAGTGTACGAACGAACTTGCCAGCAGATGCTTCTTTCATAGTCATCATTAACTGAGCTAGTGCTTCTTCGTATGTTGGCAGTTTCGCCAAACGATCAATTTCAGCTGCAGGGATGAAATTCCCTTCAAAGGCTGCGCCTTTAACTTCGAAGTTAGCTTGTTCTTTAGCAAAGTCTTTTAACAGACGTGCTGCAGCACCTGGGTGCTCTAAAGAAAAAGCAATCAAAGTTGGGCCAGTGAACGTTTCTGCTAGGCACTCAAAAGCAGTACCTTCAACAGCACGACGAGCTAGCGTGTTACGTACTACACGTACATATACACCAGCTTCGCGAGCTTTTTTACGCAGACCGGTCATAGCACCTACAGTCACACCGCGAGAATCAGCGGCAACTGCAGATAGCGCACCTTTGGCAGCTTCGTTGACTTCAGCAACAATCGCTTTTTTGTCTTCGAGTCTTAATGCCATTGGCTTTACTCCTGGATTCTACCTAGGGTATTCCCTAGTATTTACCATACTAAATACTTATGTATTTAGTGACTTACGGTGCAGATTATCCAGTAAAAAATTTTAGCTGGGGCCTGACACCGTCTACGCAGGAAATTAAGTTATTTTTACAAAAAACACCTGCGGTCTTGGACGGAAACCTGAGTTAAACTCCGCCTAAACGAGAGATAAAACAGGCTTCAACCCACAAAGTGCGCGCATTATAGATTAATGCACCCGCTTTGTAAAATTATAGAGTTGTTTCAAGCGTAGCTTGATCAACTGCAACACCTGCACCCATAGTGGTAGAGATGCTGATCTTTTTCACGAAAATGCCTTTAGCAACTGCAGGCTTAGCCTTTTTCAGTGCTGACACTAACGCTTCCAAGTTTTCTTTCAATTGAACTGGTGTGAAATCCACTTTACCTATAGTAGTGTGGATAATACCGTTCTTGTCGTTACGGTAACGAACTTGACCCGCTTTGGCGTTCTTAACAGCTTCAGCAACGTTTGGCGTTACTGTACCTGTTTTAGGGTTAGGCATTAAACCACGTGGGCCTAAGATTTGACCTAACATACCAACAACGCGCATTGCATCTGGAGATGCGATAACTACGTCAAAATTCATTTCACCGGCTTTGATTTTCTCAGCCAGATCATCCATACCAACTAGCTCAGCGCCAGCAGCTTTAGCAGCTTCAGCATTTGCACCTTGTGTAAATACTGCAACGCGAACGTCACGACCAGTACCGTGTGGCAACACTGTTGCACCACGAACGTTTTGGTCAGATTTACGTGGGTCAATACCCAGGTTAACTGCTACGTCTACACTTTCAACGAATTTTGCAGTTGCTAATTCTTTTAACAGAGCAACAGCTTCGTTGATATCGTAGCTTTTAGTACCGTCAACTTTTTCGCGAATTACGCGCATGCGTTTAGTTAGCTTTGCCATTATATTAATCCTCTACAACCAAACCCATTGAACGCGCAGTACCTTCGATTGAGCGAGTCATCGCTTCAATGTCAGCACCAGTCATATCGGCAGCTTTCAGTTCAGCAATTTCTTGAACTTTAGCGCGAGCGATAGTACCCACTTTCTGAGTGTTTGGACGTGGAGAACCTGATTTCAGGCCTGCAGCAGTCTTCAGTAAGTAAGACGCTGGAGAAGTCTTAGTTTCAAAAGTGAATGAACGGTCACTGTAAACAGTGATCACGACTGGAATAGGCATGCCTTTTTCCATTTTTTCTGTACGGGCGTTAAACGCTTTACAGAATTCCATGATGTTCACACCTTTTTGACCCAAAGCTGGACCAACTGGTGGTGACGGGTTCGCAGAACCTGATTTTACTTGTAGCTTAATATAAGCATCAATCTTCTTTGCCATCTGACATTTCCTCAGTTTGGGTTCAAACGCGCATCAGCGACATGCTGACATGCTCCCCCGAAAACAACGGGTGCGAATTATATAGAAATTCGCACCCGTTGCCAAACGGATTTTGTAGTTTATTTAATCAGCCTTTTTCAACTTGACTAAAATCAAGTTCAACAGGCGTAGAACGACCAAAGATCATCACTGATACTTTCACGCGGCTCTTGTCATAATCCACTTCTTCAACGGTGCCGTTAAAGTCAGCAAATGGACCATCACACACACGTACCACTTCACCAGGCTCAAATATGGTTCTATGAGTCGGTGACGCTGTCGTTTCTTGTAAGCGACGCAGAATTGCATCAGCTTCTTTATCTGAAATTGGGGCAGGACGATCAGACGTTCCGCCAATAAAGCCTAAAACACGCGGGATGCTTTTGACTAAATGCCAGCTGTCATCGTTCATTTCCATCTGGACTAACACATAGCCAGGGAAAAACTTACGTTCGCTCTTGCGACGCTGACCTGCACGCATTTCGATGACTTCTTCAGTCGGAACCAATACTTCACCGAAGTATGCTTCCATGCCATGCATTTTAATATATTCAATCAGTGACTTACAAACTCGGCCTTCATAGCCTGAGAATGCCTGCACTACATACCATCTTTTTTTAGCTTCTTTAGCTTCAGTCATTCGAGGTGCCTATACGCCAGTGATAAAATTGACAATTCGCATTAACACAGCATCCATACCCCAAAGGATAAGAGCTAAGATACCTGTTGCTGCAAGGACAATAAAAGTGGTGTTTAGCGCTTCTTGACGCGTCGGCCATACAACCTTGCGCACTTCGATATGCGCTTCACGGGCAAAAGCTAACGCTTTTTTACCTTTTACAGTCTGAAGCGCAATAAAACCAGCAATAGCGAATGCAACGATAACACTAAGCGCACGTATGACGGCACTGGCTTCGCTATACATTTGATTGCCAATAACAGCAGCGGCTAGCAATACAATCACTAAACCCCACTTCACGATATCCAGAGAATTGTTCTGGTTTTCAGTATTTGTTGTCATCGGTTTTTCCGTTACTCAATACGGCCTGAGCTTAGAGCACATTAATTGACGGGCATAATCCCACATCACTCTGCATTTCCGAACACCCTTAGAAACGCAAAATAGCATAAGCTCAGGGTCAAAAATCGGCCATAGATTGTATTCTTATTCGACTTTGTAAGCAAGGATGCGAATCCCATGCAAACCACAAAACCTATGAAATAATCCACTTAAACAAAAAAGGAAGCCGAAGCTTCCTTTTCAAACTAATCTCTATCGCAATTAAGCGATGATTTTAGCTACTACACCAGCACCAACTGTACGACCACCTTCACGGATTGCGAAGCGTAAACCTTCGTCCATCGCGATTGGGCAAATCAGAGTCACTACCATTTTGATGTTGTCGCCAGGCATTACCATCTCTACGCCTTCTGGCAGTTCGATAGTACCGGTTACGTCAGTTGTACGGAAGTAGAACTGTGGACGGTAGCCTTTGAAGAATGGAGTGTGACGTCCGCCTT
>NZ_JAKKRY010000027.1:0-24989 GCF_025653795.1 Shewanella sp. SM73 | reverse complement strand
CCATTCTTCAAAGGCTACCGTCCACAGTTCTACTTCCGTACAACTGACGTAACCGGTACTATCGAACTGCCAGAAGGCGTAGAGATGGTAATGCCTGGCGACAACATCAAAATGGTAGTGACTCTGATTTGCCCAATCGCGATGGACGAAGGTTTACGCTTCGCAATCCGTGAAGGTGGTCGTACAGTTGGTGCTGGTGTAGTAGCTAAAATCATCGCTTAATTGCGATAGAAATTAGTTTGAAAAGGAAGCTTCGGCTTCCTTTTTTATTTGAGGGCTGGTTTTATTCACAAATTTGTGTAAAATGCTCGCCACTCTGAAGTTAAATAGTTATTTGATGACTATTTACACAGCGGGCTTGATATCCAAATTTAGATAGGTATAATGGCCCCCTCGTCGACCTAGGTTGACGAATTAAATGATTAGTCGCTGAAGTTAATCATTATCATAGCGGCTCCGATTGGGAGTCGAACGGTTAAATCATCTCGCTCTGCTTTTCTATATTGAAGAAGCTAGAGGGTGATTTTTTATATGTCCATTTTAGGAGCTCTGGTCAATGCAGAACCAAAGAATCCGTATCCGCTTAAAGGGATTTGATCATCGCTTAATTGATCAGTCTACAGCGGAAATCGTTGAAACTGCTAAGCGTACAGGCGCGCAGGTTCGTGGTCCAATTCCACTACCTACTCGCAAAGAGCGTTATACCATTTTGATCTCTCCGCACGTTAATAAAGATGCTCGTGACCAGTACGAATTACGTACACACAAGCGCCTGGTTGACATCGTAGAGCCAACTGAAAAGACTGTTGACGCGTTAATGCGTTTAGATCTTGCGGCTGGTGTCGACGTACAGATTAGCTTGGGTTAATTGAGATCCTAGTAAGAAGAGGTTTGAGAGATGGCTATCGGTCTTATTGGTCGTAAAGTTGGTATGACTCGCATCTTCACTGAAGATGGTGTTTCAATACCAGTTACTGTAATTGAAGTTGCAGGCAACCGTGTTACTCAAGTGAAAACTTTAGAAACTGACGGCTACCGTGCACTTCAAGTTACAACTGGCACCAAAAAAGCCAATCGCATCACTAAACCAGAAGCAGGTCACTTTGCCAAGAGCGGCGTTGAAGCCGGTCGTGGTTTGTGGGAAATGCGTTTGGTAGACGGTGAAGGCGAGGGCATTGAAGTTGGTGCTGAGCTAAATGTTGATATTTTCGCAGACGTAGCGAAAGTTGATGTTACTGGTCAATCAAAAGGTAAAGGCTTCCAAGGCGGCGTTAAGCGTTGGAACTTCCGTACTCAAGATATGACTCACGGTAACTCTTTGTCGCACCGCTCGAATGGTTCTATCGGTCAGAACCAAACGCCTGGTCGCGTATTCAAAGGCAAAAAAATGTCAGGCCATATGGGTGCCGAGCGTGTTACTACTCAAAATCTAGTTGTTGTTCGTGTAGATGTTGAGCGTAACCTGCTACTAGTCCGTGGCGCTGTTCCTGGCGCTACCAATGGCGACTTGATTATCAAGCCTGCCGTTAAAGCTTAAGGTCTGAGGAGATAGTAATGGAATTGGTATTGAAAGACGCGCAAAGCGCTCTTGAAGTTTCCGAAACTACCTTCGGCCGTGACTTTAACGAGGCACTGGTTCATCAGGTAGTTGTAGCATACGCTGCAAACGCGCGTCAGGGCACTCGTGCTCAAAAGACTCGTGCGGAAGTAACTGGCTCAGGCAAAAAGCCTTGGCGCCAAAAAGGAACTGGCCGTGCTCGTGCTGGTTCTGTTAAAGGCCCAATCTGGCGTGGCGGTGGCGTAACATTCGCTGCTAAAACCCAAGATCACAGCCAAAAAGTTAACAAAAAGATGTACCGCGGCGCGCTGAGAAGCATTCTGTCTGAATTGGTACGTCAAGAGCGTTTGGTTATTGTTGAATCTTTCGGTGTTGAAGCTCCTAAAACTAAAGAGCTGAAAGCTAAATTGAAAGCAATGAACCTTGAAGACGTTCTGATTGTGACTGCAGAAGTTGATGAGAACTTATTCTTAGCAGCTCGTAACCTGTACAAGGTTGACGTTCGTGATGTAGCGGGTCTAGACCCAGTGAGTCTGATCGCCTTCAACACTGTGCTTGTGACTGCTGACGCAGTGAAGCAAATCGAGGAGATGCTAGCATGATGATCCGCGAAGAACGTTTGCTAAAAGTTATTCTCGCTCCACATATCTCTGAAAAGAGCACTGTGAACGCTGAGAAGCACAACACTGTTGTTTTCCGCGTAGCTATCGATGCAACTAAAGCTGAAATTAAAGCTGCTGTTGCTAAGCTATTTGAAGTTGAAGTTGATTCAGTTCGCACTTTAGTGAGCAAAGGCAAAACTAAACGCACTGGTGGCCGTACTGGTCGTCGTAGCGATTGGAAAAAAGCCTATGTGACTCTAGCTGCTGGTGCTGACATCGATTTCGTCGGCGGCGCTGAGTAAGCAAAGGAGAATTATCATGGCAGTTATTAAGTGTAAGCCAACCTCTCCAGGTCGTCGCCACGTAGTTAAAGTGGTGAACACTGACCTGCACAAGGGTAAACCTTTTGCTGGCTTGTTGGCGAAAAAATCTAAAAGTGGTGGCCGTAACAATACTGGCCGTATCACTGTCCGTCACGTAGGTGGTGGTCATAAGCAGCATTATCGTCTAATCGACTTCAAACGCGATAAAGATGGTATCCCTGCAAAGATTGAGCGTCTGGAATACGATCCAAACCGTACTGCTAACATCGCGTTAGTATTGTATGCGGATGGTGAGCGTCGTTATATTCTTGCTGCCAAAGGCATGCAAGCTGGCGATAAGATCCAGTCTGGTGTTGCTGCCGAGATCAAAACCGGTAACGCTATGCCACTGCGCAACATCCCAGTAGGTTCTGTAGTTCACGCAGTTGAAATGAAGCCTGGTAAAGGTGCTCAGATCGCTCGTTCTGCAGGTGCTTATGTACAAGTTGTTGCTCGTGATGGCGCATATGCCACTCTACGTCTTCGCTCTGGCGAAATGCGTAAAGTGCCAGTTGATTGCCGCGCGACATTTGGTGAAGTTGGTAATGCCGAACACATGCTACGCCAGTTAGGTAAAGCAGGTGCTAAGCGCTGGAGAGGCATACGTCCTACAGTGCGTGGTGTTGCAATGAACCCAGTAGACCATCCACACGGTGGTGGTGAAGGCCGTACTTCTGGTGGTCGTCACCCAGTGACTCCATGGGGTGTGCCAACTAAGGGTTATAAAACTCGTAGTAACAAGCGCACTGACAAGTACATCGTACGTCGTCGTAATAAATAGTAAGAGGATTCGCCATGCCACGTTCTCTCAAGAAAGGTCCCTTCATTGACCTGCACTTGCTGAAGAAGGTAGAGAAAGCGATGGAAGCCGGTGACAAAAAGCCTATTAAGACTTGGTCACGTCGCTCTATGATCATTCCAAATATGATTGGTTTGACCATCGCTGTCCATAATGGTCGTCAGCACGTTCCTGTGTTCGTAACTGACGAAATGATCGGCCACAAACTTGGTGAATTTTCACCAACTCGCACTTATCGCGGCCATGCTGCAGATAAGAAAGCGAAGAAGCGTTAATACGGGAGGAATAAGATGGAAGTTTTAGCTAAACATCGTTTTGCCCGTACGTCTGCGCAGAAGGCCCGTCTGGTTGCTGATCAAATTCGTGGATTGCCTGTTGCTAAGGCCCTCGAAATTTTGACTTTCAGCCCCAAGAAAGCCGCCGTACTGGTTAAAAAAGTACTTGACTCAGCTATCGCAAACGCCGAACACAACGAAGGCGCGGATATTGATGAGCTTAAAGTCGGAGCCGTCTTCGTAGATGAAGGCCCAACTATGAAGCGTATCATGCCACGTGCTAAAGGCCGCGCTGATCGTATCATGAAGCGTACCAGCCACATTACTGTGGTTGTATCAGATCGCTAGGAGAGAGCAATGGGACAGAAAGTACATCCTAATGGTATCCGTCTGGGTATCACCAAGCCTTGGATCTCTACCTGGTACGCAGATAAATCAGATTACGCAAGTAACCTGAACAGCGACTGGGAAGTGCGTAAGTTTCTTGTAGAGAAATTACAAGCTGCTTCAGTATCTAAGATTGTTATCGAGCGTCCAGCGAAAAGCATCCGCGTTACCATTCACACTGCCCGTCCAGGTGTTGTGATCGGTAAGAAAGGTGAAGACGTTGAAGTATTGCGTGCTGCAGTGTCAAAACTTGCTGGCACTCCTGCTCAAATTAACATCGCTGAGATCCGTAAACCTGAGCTAGATGCCAAGTTAGTTGCTGACTCAATTGCACAGCAATTAGAGCGTCGCGTAATGTTCCGTCGTGCTATGAAGCGCGCAGTTCAAAACGCAATGCGTATTGGTGCTCAAGGTATCAAAGTACAAGTTAGTGGCCGTTTAGGCGGAGCTGAGATTGCGCGCGATGAGTGGTATCGTGAAGGTCGTGTACCTTTACATACTTTGCGTGCTGATATCGACTATTCTACATCTGAAAGTCACACCCAATATGGTGTGATTGGCGTTAAAGTTTGGATCTTCAAAGGTGAAGTTCTAGACGGAATGCTGCCACAGATTGAAGAGCCGAAGCAGCAGCAACCTAAGCGCAAGCCTCGTGGTAAATAGGAGAGCCGGCAATGCTGCAACCTAAACGTATGAAGTTTCGCAAGATGTTCAAAGGCCGCAACCGCGGTCTAGCGAACGGTACCGAAGTTAGCTTTGGTACTTTTGGTCTGAAAGCAGTCGGCCGTGGCCGTTTAACTGCACGTCAGATCGAATCTGCACGTCGTGCCATGACACGTCACATTAAGCGTCAGGGACAAATTTGGATTCGAGTTTTCCCGGACAAGCCGATTACCTCTAAGCCTCTTGAAGTGCGTATGGGTAAAGGTAAAGGTAACGTTGAATACTGGGTATGTCAGATTCAACCTGGTAAGGTTCTTTATGAGATGAATGGTGTTTCTGAAGTGATCGCTCGTGAAGCGTTTGCTTTGGCTGCTGCCAAGCTTCCAATTAAGACTACCTTCGTAACTAAGACGGTGATGTAATGAAAGCGAGCGAACTGAGAGAAAAGAGCGTTGAAGAACTGAACGCTGAACTACTTGGTCTGCTGCGTGAGCAGTTCAACCTGCGTATGCAACACGCCACTGGTCAGTTGACTCAGACTAATCAACTGAAATTGGTGCGCCGTAACATTGCGCGCGTTAAGACCATTATTACTTCTAAGGCGGGTGCATAATGTCTGATAAAATCCGTACTTTGCAGGGTCGTGTAACTAGCAACAAAATGGACAAGTCCATTACTGTTGCTATCGAACGCCAAGTGAAACACCCAATTTATGGGAAATACATTAAGCGTACGACAAAGATCCATGCACATGACGAAACGAATCAGTGCAATGAAGGCGATTTAGTAGCGATTCGCGAATGTCGTCCTTTGTCTAAGACTAAGTCTTGGACCCTGGTTGAAGTAGTATCAAAGGCCTAAGTTAATTAGGTATTTAGGTAAACGGCTCCAGAATGTGGGGCCGTTTGTTTTTTAATACTATACATTCCACTTTTATGGTGTTATATTTGCGCGCCATTTTTGACTAAATTAATAGCAAAAATGAGTGTTTTTATTGTCCCATAGTGGGAATTGTGTAGTAACGATAGCGGAGCACTTAAAATGATCCAAATGCAATCGACTCTTGACGTTGCTTGTAACAGCGGCGCACGCAGAGTTCAGTGTATTAAGGTCTTGGGTGGCTCTCATCGTCGTTATGCCGGTATCGGCGACATCATCAAAGTTTCTGTTAAAGAAGCGATTCCTCGCGCTAAAGCGAAGAAAGGCGATGTGTATAACGCGGTGGTAGTCCGTACTAAGAAAGGCGTACGTCGTCCAGACGGTTCTGTCATTCGCTTCGATCGGAATGCAGCTGTTCTTTTGAACAACAACCTGCAGCCGATTGGTACTCGTATCTTTGGACCAGTGACACGTGAATTGCGTAATGAGCAATTTATGAAAATTGTCTCGCTGGCACCAGAAGTACTGTAAGGAGCTTCAAAATGGCAGCTAAAATACGTCGTGAAGACGAAGTGATTGTATTAGCAGGTAAAGACAAGGGTAAACGTGCAAAAGTTTCTCAAGTCCTTCCTACTGGTAAATTGATTGTTGAAGGCATCAATCTTGTCAAAAAACACCAAAAGCCAAACCCACAATTGGGCGTAGCTGGCGGTATTGTTGAGAAAGAAGCACCGATACAAGCATCAAATGTAGCGATTTTCAACTCTGCCACTGGCAAAGCTGATCGCGTTGGTTTCCGCTTTGAAGACGGCAAAAAAGTTCGTTTCTTCAAATCGAACAGTGAACTCGTTAAGTAATTGGAGTAAACGATGGCGAAACTGCATGATAAATACCAAGAGACTGTTGTCGCTGAACTTGCTAAAAAGTTCGGTTATACCAGTGTCATGCAAGTCCCTCGGATTGAGAAAATCACCCTGAACATGGGTGTTGGCGAAGCTGTTGCAGACAAGAAAATCATGGACCATGCTGTCCGTGATATGACTGCAATCGCTGGTCAAAAGCCAGTTGTGACTGTAGCTCGTAAGTCAGTTGCTGGTTTTAAAATCCGTGAAGGCTACCCTATTGGCTGTAAAGTGACCCTACGCGGTGAGCGTATGTGGGAATTCTTAGAGCGTTTAGTCGATATCGCAATCCCACGTATTCGTGACTTCCGTGGCTTAAGCGCTAAAGCGTTTGACGGCCGTGGTAACTACGCAATGGGCGTGCGTGAGCAGATCATCTTCCCAGAAATCGATTACGATAAAATCGATAAGATTCGTGGTATGGATATTGTTATCACTACTACTGCGAAGAATGATGAAGAAGGTCGTGCTTTGTTAGACGCTTTTAACTTCCCATTCAAGAAATAAGGGTAGCGTAATGGCAAAAACATCAATGAAAGCACGTGAAGCTAAACGTGCACAGCTCGTGGCCAAGTACGCTGAAAAGCGTGCGGCTCTTAAGACTATCATTGCAAGTCCAGCTTCTTCTGACGAAGATCGTTGGGATGCGGTTCTTAAGCTGCAAGCTCTACCACGTGATTCCAGCGCTGCGCGTCAACGCAATCGTTGTAATCAAACTGGTCGCCCTCATGGCTTCTTACGTAAATTCGGCTTAAGCCGTATCAAATTACGTGAAGCAACCATGCGTGGTGAAGTTCCTGGCCTGCGTAAGGCCAGCTGGTAAGCACTTGTCACGGAGTAAGCTAATATGAGCATGCAAGATCCTATTGCGGATATGTTAACCCGTATTCGTAACGGCCAAGCTGCTAACCACGTATCAGTGAAGATGCCTTCAGCTAAGTTGAAAGTCGCAATTGCGAAACTACTTAAAGATGAAGGTTATATTGCTGATTACGCCGTAGCAGATGAAGCCAAGCCTGAACTGGAAGTTACTTTAAAGTATTTCCAAGGCCAACCAGTCGTTGAGACTATCCAGCGTGTAAGTCGCCCTGGTCTTCGTATTTACAAAGGTAAAAACGAACTTCCAAAGGTGATGGGCGGTCTGGGTGTCGCAATTGTGTCCACTTCTAAAGGCTTGATGACTGATCGTGCCGCCCGCCTTGCAGGCATGGGTGGCGAGGTTATCTGCTACGTAGCTTAAGGAGCTAGGAATGTCTCGTGTAGCAAAAGCACCAGTATCTATTCCAGCTGGCGTAGAGGTGACCTTGAACGAACAGACCCTTACCGTCAAAGGCGGAAAAGGTAGTCTGACTCGAGTGATCAACAATGCGGTCAATGTTGTTATTGAAGCCGGCGTAGTTAAGTTCCTCCCTGTTGAAGGCGTTGTTAACGCTTGGGCACAGGCTGGTACAACTCGTGCATTAGTAAACAACATGGTTGTTGGTGTATCTCAAGGTTTTGAGCGTAAGTTAAAGTTAGTTGGCGTTGGTTACCGTGCGAAACTCGTCGGTGCTGATATTGACCTTACTTTAGGTTTCTCTCATCCGTTAGTACACAAACTGCCCGCAGGCGTTACTGCAGAGTGCCCTAGCCAAACTGACATCGTCCTACGTGGCGTTGATAAACAGTTAATTGGCCAAGTCGCTGCTGAGATTCGCGGATACCGTCCACCAGAGCCATATAAAGGCAAAGGTGTTCGCTATGACGACGAAGTAGTACGCCGTAAAGAGGCTAAGAAGAAGTAGGTAACGCGATATGGATAAGAAAACATCTCGCTTACGTCGCGCTACTCGCGCTCGTAAGAAGATCCAAGAGCTGGGCGTGAACCGTCTGGTTGTACATCGTACACCGCGTCACATTTATGCTCAGGTGATCAATCCTGAAGCTCAGGTGTTGGCAGCTGCTTCAACCGTAGAAAAAGCGGTTAAAGAGCTACTGAAGAGTACCGGTAACGTAGACGCAGCGAAAGCAGTAGGTAAATTTGTTGCTGAGCGCGCGATCGAAAAAGGCGTAACTTCAGTTGCGTTCGATCGTTCTGGTTTCAAGTATCACGGTCGTGTAGCTGCTTTAGCAGATGCAGCTCGTGAAGCTGGCCTGAAGTTCTAAGGGGTTATAAAATGGCTAAATTAGAAGCTCAGCAAAAAGACGATCTGCAAGAGAAATTAATTGCAGTTAATCGTGTTTCTAAAGTAGTTAAGGGCGGTCGTATCTTTAGCTTCACAGCACTGACAGTAGTGGGTGACGGTAACGGTAAGATTGGCTATGGCTATGGCAAAGCACGTGAAGTTCCAGCCGCGATTCAAAAAGCGATGGAAAAAGCTCGTCGTAACATTGTGACCGTTGAGTTGAATGCAGGTACTCTGCATCACCCAGTTAAAGGTCGTCATACTGGTTCACTTGTGTACATGCAACCTGCATCACAAGGTACTGGTATTATTGCCGGTGGCGCAATGCGTGCCGTATTGGAAGTAGCAGGCGTGCATAACGTTCTGTCAAAAGCATACGGTTCTACTAACCCGATCAACATCGTTCGCGCGACTGTCGATGCTTTGGTGCACATGAAATCACCTTCGCAAATCGCAGCTAAGCGTGGCCTGAATGTTGACGAAATTCGGGGGTAATGCACCATGGCAACTAAAACTGTAAAAGTTACTCAAACTAAAAGCGGTATCGGTCGTTTACCGAAGCACCGTGCAACCCTAACGGGTCTTGGTTTGCGTCGCATTGGTCACACTGTTGAATTAGAAGATACTCCTTCTGTTCGCGGTATGATCAACAAGGTCTACTACATGGTTAAGGTGGAGGATTAATAGATGCGTTTAAATACTCTATCTCCAGCTGCAGGCTCTAAGCATGCACCAAAGCGTGTAGGCCGTGGTATGGGCTCAGGTCTAGGTAAAACAGCGGGTCGTGGTCATAAAGGCCAAAAGTCTCGCTCTGGTGGCGGTGTACGCCCAGGATTCGAAGGTGGTCAAATGCCACTGAAAATCCGTTTACCTAAATTTGGTTTTACCTCGCGTCGCGCTATGGTAACAGCTGAAGTTCGTGTACTCGAACTGGCAAAAGTTAACGGTGATGTTATCGACTTAAACGCTCTGAAAGATGCGAACGTAATAACTCGCAACATCCAGTTTGCGAAAATTGTTCTTTCAGGTACCATTGAGCGCCCTGTGACTGTTAAAGGTCTGAAGGTAACCAAAGGTGCACGTGCAGCTATTGAAGCTGCCGGCGGTAAGATCGAGGAATAATACGTCGATGGCAAAACCAGGACTTGATTTAAAAAGCGCGAAAGGTGGACTTTCTGAATTGAAAGCTCGCCTCCTGTTCGTGATTGGTGCGATTATCGTCTTTAGAGCCGGTTCGTTTGTGCCAATTCCTGGTATTGACGCAGCTGTATTAGCAGAGCTGTTTGCTCAGCAAAGTGGAACCATCCTTGGCATGTTTAACATGTTCTCGGGTGGTGCCCTTGAGCGTGCCTCTATCTTTGCATTAGGTATTATGCCGTACATTTCGGCATCGATTATCATGCAACTGTTGACTGTCGTACATCCTGCACTCGCTGAATTGAAAAAAGAAGGCGAATCAGGACGTAAGAAAATCAGTCAATATACCAGATGGGGTACCTTAGTGCTGGGTACATTCCAGTCGGTCGGTATTGCAACCGGGTTACCAAACTTAGTGCCAGGCCTTGTGGTCAACATTGGATTTGGATTCTACTTTGTTGCGGTTGTGAGCTTAGTAACAGGAACTATGTTCCTTATGTGGCTAGGTGAGCAAATTACCGAACGTGGTATAGGCAATGGTATCTCGATTTTGATTTTCGCAGGTATTGTTGCTGGATTACCTTCCGCTATCGGCCAAACGGCTGAGCAGGCGCGTCAAGGTGACTTGAATGTGTTAGTATTGTTGTTGCTCGCGGTAATTGTGTTTGCAGTGACTTATTTTGTAGTGTTTGTGGAACGTGGTCAGCGTCGTATCGTCGTTAACTATGCTAAGCGTCAGCAAGGCCGTAAGGTGTTCGCTGCGCAAAGTACCCATCTACCGCTGAAAATAAACATGGCAGGTGTTATTCCGCCAATTTTTGCGTCAAGCATCATTTTGTTTCCTGGAACACTGGCTCAGTGGTTCGGTCAAAATGAGTCCATGTCATGGTTAAGTGATTTTTCACTGGCAGTGTCACCTGGACAACCGCTTTACTCATTATTATATGCAACAGCGATTATCTTTTTCTGTTTCTTCTATACTGCGTTGGTGTTTAACCCACGTGAAACAGCAGATAACTTGAAGAAGAGTGGTGCATTCATCCCTGGGATCCGTCCTGGAGAACAGACTTCGCGTTACATTGATAAAGTTATGACCCGTTTGACATTGGCAGGCGCGTTATACATAACCTTTATCTGCTTAATTCCGGAGTTCATGTTAATTGCGTGGAAAGTACAGTTCTATTTCGGCGGTACTTCACTACTAATTATGGTAGTCGTAATCATGGACTTCATGGCTCAGGTTCAGACGCATATGATGTCTCATCAGTATGAGTCTGTGATGAAGAAAGCTAACCTAGTTAACAAAGCGAATTTAGATCGCTTTGGTCGCTAAGTAGCTTTACGGAGTGATGAAATGAAAGTTCGAGCTTCCGTGAAGAAGATCTGCCGTAACTGCAAGATCGTCAAGCGTAGTGGCGTTGTACGCGTTATCTGTGTTGAACCAAAACACAAACAGCGTCAAGGCTAAAAAGTAATTTGTTCAGCCCATGAATTGGGCTGAACAAAATTTTGTTTGCAAATCTGTCGACTGTCGAGTATCCTTTCGGGCTTTTCGCAGTTGGCCTTTAACTTTAAGGAGTGCATAGTGGCCCGTATCGCTGGCATTAACATTCCTGATCAAAAGCATACAGTCATCGCATTGACTGCAATTTTCGGCATCGGCCGTACTCGCGCTAGAGCAATCTGCGCGGCTACAGCAATCGCTGAAACTGCTAAGATCAAGGAATTGAGCGAAGCTCAAATAGACACACTACGCGAAGAAGTCGCCAAATACCTAGTAGAAGGTGACTTACGTCGTGAGATTTCAATGAACATCAAGCGTCTTATGGATCTTGGTTGTTATCGTGGTCTCCGCCATCGCCGTAGCCTGCCTCTCCGTGGGCAACGTACTAAGACCAATGCGCGTACGCGTAAAGGTCCACGTAAACCTATTAGAAAGTAACGGGAAGGTAAAGCAATGGCTAAAGTTCCGTCACGTTCTCCGCGTAAGCGCGTACGTAAACAGGTTGCAGATGGCATGGCTCATATCCATGCTTCTTTCAACAACACTATTGTCACCATTACAGATCGTCAAGGTAATGCGTTGTCATGGGCTACTTCAGGTGGTTCAGGTTTCCGTGGTTCACGTAAATCTACTCCATTTGCTGCACAGGTGGCTGCTGAGCGTGCAGGTGCTGCTGCTCAAGACTACGGTTTAAAAAACCTTGAAGTGTTTGTGAAGGGTCCAGGTCCAGGTCGTGAGTCAGCCATTCGTGCGCTGAACGCTGTTGGTTATAAAATTACCAACATTACCGATGTGACGCCGATCCCTCATAATGGTTGTCGTCCTCCTAAAAAGCGTCGTGTATAACGCCGTTTCATTAGGATAGTTGGAGAAAGATCATGGCAAGATACTTGGGTCCCAAGCTCAAGCTCAGCCGCCGAGAAGGTACAGACCTTTTCTTAAAAAGCGGTGTGAGAGCAATCGATTCAAAGTGTAAACTGGAAACTGCACCTGGACAACATGGCGCTCGTAAGCCACGTTTGTCAGAGTACGGTACTCAGTTACGCGAAAAACAAAAAGTTCGTCGTATTTACGGTGTGTTAGAAAAACAATTCCGTAACTATTACAAAGATGCTGCACGTACTAAAGGCAACACAGGTGAAAACCTGCTTCAGCTTTTAGAAACCCGTCTTGATAACGTTGTTTATCGTATGGGCTTCGGTGCAACTCGTGCAGAATCACGTCAGCTAGTAAGCCATAAATCTATTATGGTTAACGGTCGTGTTGTTAACATTCCATCATTCAAAGTGTCTGCGAATGATGTTGTGAGCATCCGCGAGAAGTCACGTACTCAAGCTCGTATTAAAGCGGCTTTAGAAGTGGCAGCTCAACGCGAGAAGCCTACATGGGTTGAAGTCGACAACGCGAAAATGGAAGGTGCTTTCAAGCGCGTTCCAGAACGTAGCGATTTGTCTGCGGAAATTAACGAACAGCTGATCGTCGAGCTTTACTCTAAGTAAGGCTAACAAACAAGAGAGGACACAATGCAGGGTTCTGTTACAGAATTTCTTAAACCGCGTCTCGTTGATATCGAGCAGGTTAACTCAACACGTGCCAAGGTTACATTGGAACCACTTGAGCGTGGTTTCGGCCACACTTTAGGTAACGCGTTGCGTCGCATCCTATTGTCGTCTATGCCCGGCTGCGCGGTTACCGAAGTCGAGATTGACGGTGTACTGCACGAATACAGCAGTAAGGAAGGCGTTCAAGAAGATATCCTTGAGATCTTGTTAAACCTGAAAGGGTTAGCAGTGACCATCGAGGGTAAAGACGAGGCTATGCTTACGTTGAGCAAGTCCGGCGCAGGCCCTGTCATCGCAGCAGATATCACGCATGATGGTGATGTCACTATCGTGAATCCTGATCATATTATCTGTCATCTGACAGGTAACAATGATATCAGCATGCGTATTCGCGTTGAGCGTGGTCGTGGTTATGTACCAGCATCTGCTCGTGCACAGACCGAAGACGATGATCGCCCAATCGGCCGCTTGCTGGTTGATGCTTCTTTCTCGCCAGTTGCACGTATTGCCTACAATGTAGAAGCAGCACGTGTAGAACAGCGTACTGACTTAGATAAACTCGTTATTGATATGACCACAAACGGTACTATCGATCCTGAGGAAGCTATCCGTCGTTCTGCAACTATTCTGGCTGAACAGCTAGATGCGTTTGTAGAGTTACGTGACGTGACTGAGCCAGAGCTGAAAGAAGAGAAACCGGAATTCGATCCGATTCTGCTGCGTCCTGTCGACGATTTAGAGCTAACTGTACGTTCGGCTAACTGCTTGAAAGCCGAAGCGATTCATTACATCGGAGATCTGGTACAGCGCACTGAAGTTGAGTTGCTGAAAACCCCGAACTTAGGTAAGAAATCTCTTACTGAAATTAAGGATGTTTTAGCTTCTCGCGGACTGTCGTTAGGTATGCGTTTGGAAAACTGGCCTCCAGCTAGTTTAGCAGACGACCTATAAGTCTCAGGTTTGTACAGATTTAGGTTATAAGGATTAGGTCATGCGCCATCGTAAGAGTGGTCGTCAACTAAACCGTAACAGCAGTCATCGCCAAGCCATGTTTCGCAACATGGCCGGTTCACTAGTTCGTCATGAGATCATCAAGACAACTGTGGCTAAAGCGAAAGAACTGCGTCGCGTAGTTGAGCCTCTGATAACACTTGCTAAGAGTGACAGCGTTGCAAACCGTCGTTTAGCGTTTGCACGTACTCGCGACGCTGAAGTCGTTGGTAAGTTATTTACTGAGTTGGGTCCACGTTACCAGGAACGTCCTGGTGGCTATACCCGTATCCTTAAGTGCGGTTTACGTGCTGGTGATAAAGCCCCTATGGCTTACATCGAGCTAGTTGGTCGCCCAGAAGCTGCTCAAGCTGTTGATGTTGAAGCTGCTGAGTAATTAAGGTTACACTTTTAAAAAGCCGGGCATTAGCCCGGCTTTTTTATGCCTTTTTTACTATTTTACCCAAAGTGTGGTTTTCTCGATTTCTTTTGGGAGGACGATATTCCATTTAGCTAAGCCTTTCTGGCTAAAGATGTATTTTCCAAGATCATCTGTTACTGGGAAAATATTTTCGGGTTTCTCGCCGCCGAGTATTTTTGTCGCCATATTCGCTGCAATCTTGCCATGATGATAGCCATCGAGAACATAGCCACCAATATTGCCTTCAGCAGAGACACTAAATCCCCAAAACCCAAAATTCGGTACCGGAGTATGTTCAGATATCCATTTTAGGAGCTTATCTGCATCTACTGAGCTGTTATCTGCATCTCTAACTGTGTGGTATAGCGCCACGACTATAGCGTTATAACCCTGTTCCTTCGCGGTCAATACATTCCGCTGCCAATCCGTTAGCTGTGACAATTGCACCAAATTGACTTCTATATCGCCTAACATGCTTGAGTGTTGTTTACTGATGTATTCAGCCGCTGAGTCAGAGGTGACTCCTTGGTCGAATAGAACTAAGATTTTTCTATGCACAGTTTGCGGTAGTAAACGTTGAATGAGCAGTAGTGAACGTCGTAGTAGTGGTCTCTCAATGACGCCTGTGAAGCGTTTGTGTTCATTGAGATGATATTCTCTAGGATTCATGTTCACCCCTAAATAGACTACTGGGATTAGGCTGTCATTTAGGCGCTGGTGTAAGAGATTAACCGCATTATCATCGGCGAGAATAACCAATTGAGGTGCTTGTTGTTGAATATATTTCCATGCTAAGTCAGCCCGTTCAGCAAATTGCGCTTGGGGTAAGCGTTTGGTATCCATCTCGAAATAACTAACATCGTGGTGAGGGCTGAGCGTGTCATAAATCGCTTGATAGTATTCTTGGTCCCATTGATAGCTATGATGGTAGCTTTCGATAACAACAACTTTAGCAGCAATGGCTTCCTGAGAGATGCCTACCAAGCAGATAATTAGGAAGCTTAGAATGTGTTGCAAACTAGAGTTTAGTTGTCTTATTTGAATCATATGCAGTCTTAGATATTGGCGCTGCCTAGAGTATAGTCCACCTTTAATTGTGCATATTGAGATAATAAAAAAGCCTCACTAGTTATTAAGCTAGGAGGCTTAGTTTGTACGCTATTGCTGATCCATCAATAACCTACTTAGTATCAGGTGCCTTTTGCTGGCTATAATCTAACTTTTCGTGCTTTTGGCCCATGGCTTCAGCGACTTCTGGTGGCATGTAGTTTTCATCATGCTTGGCCAGTACTTCAGTTGCTTCTAGTTTGCCATCAGCACCCAGTACACCCTGAGCAACAATGCCTTGTCCTTCACGGAAAAGATCGGGCAATAGGTCGTCATAAGTGACCAGTACTTCGCCGCCGAGGGAGTCATGTACTGCAAATTCGACATGCAAGCTTTTGGGATCTCGCACCATAGAACCTACCGTCACCATTCCGCCGACACGAATACGTTGGCCAATTTCAGGTTTTACGCCAGTGTCTGTCTTGCCGTGGACAATTTCAGACGGAGTATAGAATAAGTTCAAGTTGGAGTTCAGCGCATAGAGCAAAAGCGAAGTAATCGCAGCAACGCCACCGATTAATGCTACAGCTAATGTCAGTCTTTTTTTGCGTCTTGGGTTCACGATTTAGTACTCCTGGTTTCTTTTAGGCGTTCTTCTCTATCCATCTTCTTCGCGATATCAATTAACACCTTACGCTTTTGGCGTGCGCTGGTAATGATGAGCGTAGAGAGGCAGAAGAAGGTCACTCCGTAGGATAGCCATACATAGAATGCATAGCCGCCCATATTAAAAAAATCACTGATTGAATCGAATTGCATCATTTGACCTCCTCCGCTTTAGCTAGTTCACGAACCCAAGGGCGCATGCCATTTCTTGCTAAAATTTCTGCTCTAAAACGAACAATAGTGATGGCGCCAATCATAAGACCGAAGCCCAGTATGTTAATTAACAGTGGATAGAGCATTTCTGTCGACATTGTCGATTTCTCAGTAATGCGTATTGTCGACGGTTGATGTAATGAGCTCCACCATTCAACTGAGTATTTGATGATAGGAATATTGATCACACCGACGATCGCTAAGATCCCTGCTGCACGAGCTGCGAGCACTTTATCCTCAAATGAGGCATAGAGCGAGATCACACCTAGATATAGGAATAGTAATACCAGCTCAGAAGTTAAGCGTGCATCCCATACCCACCAAGCACCCCACATAGGTTTACCCCATGCCGCTCCAGTAAAGAGTGCGATAAAGGTGATCACTGCGCCAATGGGAGCAATAGATGCTGCAGCCCAGTCGGCAAGTTTTATCTGCCAAACTAGACCGATAAAGGCCGCGGTTGCCATACCCATATAAGCCGCCATTGACATAGACGCGGCAGGAACATGGATAAAGATAATACGGTAGCTATCACCCTGCTGGTAATCCGTCGGCGCGAAGACGAGTCCCCATGTAGTGCCAACAGCAATCAATAGACCAGCTAAGATCGCAAACCATGGAAATAACGTTCCTGATAATTTATATGCGCGTTCAGGATCCGCGTAAGGGTGTAACCATTTCCACATTTTAGTTAGTACTCACTCGCAGAGATGCACCAATTGCAAAAGGTGCTAAGGTTAACGATCCGACCAGCATAGCGCCTATTATAGCGAGCTGACCATCATAGGGTAAATTCATTCCTGCCGCGTCTATAGCACTCGTTGCAAAAATGAGTACTGGGATATATAAGGGCAAAATAAGTAAGCTGAGTAACACGCCGCCTTTCCTTAGACCGACGGTTAATGCCACACCTATAGCACCTAACAGCGACAATACTGGCGTGCCTAGCGCAAGCGTCGAAATTAACGCACCGTAGCTGTTGCCGTCTAGATTGAGTAATACCGCTAACAGTGGTGCGATAATAATCAGTGGCACACCAGTTAAAATCCAGTGGGCTAACACTTTAGCTAATACGAGAATGGCTAATGGCTGTGGACTTAATAGCATTTGTTCTAAGCTACCATCACTAAAGTCGGCTTTGAAAAGCCTTTCAAGTGACAACATTGATGCTAATAATGCGGCGACCCAAATAATCCCTGGTGCCACACGTGCTAACATTTGCGGCTCTGGTCCAATTCCCAGCGGAAACAAGGTAACGACCATAATAAAAAATAGCAGTGGGTTAAAAATGTCGCCGCGGTGGCGAATAGCAATTTTAAGATCTCGCTGCAGCAAGGTGAAAAATGCTTGGGTAAAACTGATGCCTCTTTTCATTGAGCCTGACCTTATATGAAGCGATAATCGAGACGAATTTTACGAAGCCTATCATCTGTGATAATGCCCATATCTTGGTGAGTTGTGAGTATCACACAGCCACCATTATCCGCATGCTGAATAAATAACTGCTCCAGTTCTTCGACGCCTTTTTTATCGATTGCAGTAAAAGGTTCGTCAAGGATCCAAATTTTACAGTTGCTATGCCACAATCTTGATAGCGCTGTTCTGCGATGCTGGCCTGCGGATAAATGCCCCGCGAGAGCTTCTTCAAAGCCCGTTAAATTGACTTTGGCTAAAATCTCTGACGTATCAAAGTCATCATAACCACTGATTCTTAAATTGAAATTAAGGTTTTCTTCGGCAGTCAGCTCGCATTTCACGCCAGCTAAATGGCCTAAATACAAGAGGTCTTCATTGTATTCATCGCGGCAACGGTTTATGTCTTCATTAATGTAAAAAGTTTGTCCGGCATAGGGGCGAGAAAGGCCCGCCAATATGCGTAATAAACTGGTCTTTCCTGCGCCGTTAGGGCCTTCAATCTGAACAATGTCACCGGCATTTATATCAAAACTTAACTCATCAAAAAGGATACGTTCTTCGCGGATACAGGTCAGCTTGCTGGCTGACACTAATGTGGTTTCTTTAGTTATATTTGTCACTGAACCCTCTATCTCAAGCCGGAAGGAAACACAAGTCATTCTAACACAAACGTTATTGGGGGTTTACTCTTGGTTTGCACTAGATGTCAGCAATATGATGTGGTTCCAATAACCGCAATATTTATCGAACTTTTTTACGACTTGCTAATATATTAACGAATTTGTCATCCTTGTCGCCTGATTCATTTTGTGTTGAGATTCTAATCACAAAAAGATGAGATTTCTTGAAGTTTGTAGTAATCTTAGTCGGCTATAATGAGTCTGCCTAAGTAAGGGCGGCGCCGAGCTTTGTACGTATTTGCATTAGGAACATTGAACATGAAAAAACTGTTAGCAATGACTGCTGTCGCTGCTTTGACTATGTCAGTTAACGCTTCAGCTCAAGATGCTGAGGCTATTTATAATAAGGCATGTACCGTATGCCACAGTATGGGTGTTGCTGGTGCTCCAAAAGTACACAACGCTGCAGAATGGGAACCACGCTTAGCTAAGGGTGTTGACGCTCTAGTGAAGAGTGTGAAAACCGGTCTGAATGCTATGCCACCAGGCGGTATGTGTACTGATTGTACTGATGATGATTACAAAGCTGCTATCAAATTTATGTCTACAGCTAAGTAATTTTTCAGATATAAAAAAACCGGCGAAAGCCGGTTTTTTTATATCTGCAATTAACTGCGATTTATTGCACTTGAGTATCAAGTACTAGGTTCGCTGTATCGCCTACGGCGACTTTACTGATCTTGCCTTGAATATCACCCGTTTGCGGTTTGATATTACCTTGTTTAGACAGCACTGCAATCACTTCCACATTGGCTGCATCGCTTAACTTAACATCACCACCCATACCGCTACTGTCATCTAATGTCACTGTAATCGGGAAAGACTTAGCACTGACTTTGGTTGCAGCTAATGGGACTTTAGGTCCTTCAGTTGCACGGGCAAAGATGAAAATGGTGTCTTCTGGACTGGCTTTAGCCGCAAGTTCTGCAGAGATAGATATAGTGACATTGACCGATTTAGCACTCGCTTTGACTTGCTTATGTGCATCATCATTTGGCATGCCAGCGGTTTCCGACTGCATGCGTAAGTTAGCGGTTTCGATTGCATTCATAAGAGCTGCACGATCAACGTCGGCACGACCGCTATCTAAAATCGTTTGCCAAGAGGTGATGGCTTTCTTGTAGTCAGCAGTAAAAAAAGCATCCATACCCACGAGCAGTAGCGTTGAAGGATCTTGGGCATCCATAGCTAAGGACTCATCGATAAGAGCTTGGATTTGCGGTGTCATTTGTTGACCCGCTTTGTAATACATCGCCGTTGCTTTTGGACCGAGCAATTCTGCATGCTTTCCGACTAATTCGATTACTTTATCGAAAGCCGCAATCGCTTTATCGTATTGGTTTGCCGATACATAAGCATGACCTAAGCTAAACCACAGTTGGCTGTTTTCTGGCTCGGCTTTAACTTGAGCTTCCATCATCTGCACGCGTTGCATCATGATTTGAGCCGTATCCATTCCTGCATGTGGATTCGCAGGTTGTTGAGCACTATCAATATTCTCGAAGGCACCTAAGTGTTGATAGAGATAGCCTGAGATAACAATCAAACAAACTGACATGATCGACGGCCACAGAATCGTCTTTGGCTTTATTTGGTTGACCAGTGAATCATCGCTCGCTTGTTTGATGTCTTGGAGTAGACTGATTTCCAGTTCTTTCTTCAATGCATCAAATTCGGCTTGATCGAGTAGCTCTTCACTTAATTCTTTTTCAAGAACGCCTAAGCGCTCATTGAACAATTCAAGGTTCGTTTGTTTACGAACTCCAGCTTCTTCCGTTTTCAGCAATTTTTGCTGTCTGAAGTGCGGGATCCAAATCAGCATCAGGCCGACTAACATAACAAGCGCAATAAAAATCCAAAATGTCGTCATTGTTTCTATATTCACTTTAGTTTGCAGAAAGCGGAGTAACCGCTAGGCTTGGAAGCAAGATTATACGTAAAGATTGTTCATTGAACAGTAATATAAGGTAATCCCAGTGCTGAAAGCTTATAGTTGGGCACTGGTTCACAAATTGATTCTTCTTGTAAATTTTGTATGAAACTTAAGTGTCATTTGTCGGTCACATGCAGAACTGAGCCTCTTCCGTGACTTTCATCGACCTCTAAAATTGAGAATGAGACAAGTAACCCAGTTTTGTACGAAAGAGGCAGACAGGAACAATAGCAAATACTAAAATGAGCAAAATTTCGTGCATTTGCGTGAATAGCATGTTGTGCGTTGAGATAGAGTCTTTCTAAATCAACATATTATTGAAGACTGAGGAAAACCCATGATCCCAGAACTTGGACACTTTGCGTTGATAATAGGGGTGGCTTTTGCCTTCTTATTAATCAGCGTCCCCCTAATAGGTGTTGCCAGAAAAGACCAATACCTTGTTAGGTACGCTTGGCCATTAACGTACGGAATGTTCTTTTTTATTACCTTATCTGTTGTCGTGCTGGCTTATAGTTTTGCCGTCGATGATTTCTCGGTCGCCTATGTGGCACATCATTCAAATTCTCAGTTACCTATCTTCTTTAAGATCTCGGCCGTATGGGGCGGTCATGAAGGGTCACTGTTATTTTGGGTGTTTGCTTTATCAACTTGGGCGGCTGCGGTTGCCTTGTTTAGCAAAGGTTTAGAAGAAGTGTTTACTGCCCGTGTGCTGGCAGTATTGGCTCTTATTGTGATTGGCTTTAGTTTGTTTATGCTACTCACATCTAGCCCATTTGAACGTTTATTCCCGATCCCTGCCGAAGGTCGTGACTTAAATCCAATGCTGCAGGACGTGGGATTAATCTTCCATCCTCCTATGTTGTACTTGGGTTATGTGGGCTTCTCTGTAAGCTTTGCATTTGCGATTGCTGCGCTGATGAGCGGCCGTCTCGATTCTGCATGGGCTCGTTGGACTCGTCCATGGACATTGGCTGCTTGGACCTTCCTTACGGGCGGTATCGCACTAGGATCTTGGTGGGCTTATTATGAATTAGGCTGGGGCGGTTGGTGGTTCTGGGATCCTGTTGAGAACGCCTCTTTTATGCCTTGGTTAGTGGGTACTGCGCTTGTTCACTCTTTGATTGTGACTGAGAAACGCGGCGCCTTCCGTAACTGGACTGTATTACTGTCTATTTTTGCTTTCTCTTTAAGTTTACTTGGTACCTTTATTGTTCGCTCAGGTGTATTAACCTCAGTGCATTCATTCGCAGCCGATCCAAGCCGCGGTATGTTCATCCTGTTGTTACTTGGTTTAGCGGTTGGCGGCTCATTAACACTGTTTGCTTTACGTGCCAGTGAAATGAGTAGTCCAGCCCGTTTCGAGCTTAAGTCTAAAGAAACTATGCTCTTAGTGTGTAACGTGCTACTGACGGTTGCCGCAGGTACAGTACTATTGGGTACATTATATCCATTACTCATCGACGCGCTTGGCATGGGTAAAATCTCTGTTGGACCCCCATACTTTAATGCGGTGTTCGTGCCTATCGTATTAGTGCTATTTGGCTTTATGGGTATTGGTCCAATTATTCGTTGGAAAAAATCGAAATCGGGCGAGCTTAAGCGTCAGCTATTGATCCCAGCAATGATTGCTGCTGCTATCGGTATTGTGACGCCATTTATCGTCGATGGTGCATTCAATATTTGGGTTACCTTTGGTATTGCTGCCGCGGCTTGGATTATTCTGGCTACCGCAAGAGCGGCCTATAACATGGTCAAGTCGAAAGAAGGTGATATCAGCATCAGCCGCATGGGCCGTAGTCAGCTTGGTATGATCTTTGCGCATCTCGGTATTGCCGTTTCTGTGATTGGTGCCACTATGGTGTCAAATTACTCGATTGAGAAAAGTGTTCGTATGGGACCTGGTGTAAGCCAAGAACTTGCCGGTTATACTTTTAAGTATCTCGAGACCAAAAACGTAGTGGGTCCTAACTACACTGCACAGCAGGGACAGATAGAGATCTACAAGGGCGATGAGCTACTGACATTACTAAAACCAGATCGTCGTCAATATAATGTGCGAACTATGGATATGACAGAAGCCGGTATTGACTGGGGTCTATTCCGTGACTTGTACGTAACTATGGGTGACCCTATTACCAGCACTGAATTTGCGGTTCGTTTAAACTATAAGCCGTTCGTGCGTTGGTTGTGGTTTGGGGCAATTTTCATGATGATAGGTGGATTCTTCGCTGCATCGGATAAACGTTACCGTGCGAAAGTCACTGCAGCCGTCGCGCCTTTGGCCGAAAAGGCAAAATTGGCAACGGCTCAATAATTGGGGAATGTATGAAGAAGTTGGTTCTGTTTATCCCATTGGTCATATTTCTCGCCATGGGGGTGTTTCTCTATAAAGGGTTATTTCTGAATCCGCAGCAATTGGATTCAGCACTGGAAGGGAAGCCTATTCCGGCTTTCCAACTGGAACGACTAGAAACACCGGCTGAGATCATAACGAATGAGCAATTAAAAGGTAAGGTATCATTACTTAACGTATGGGCGACGTGGTGTCCATCTTGTAAATATGAGCATCCTTTCTTAGTGATGCTAAAACGTAAAAATCTTTTGCCAATTTACGGGATCAACTATCGTGATGAGCGTGTTCCTGCGTTAGAAGAGTTAAAACGTCAGGGCGATCCCTACAACGTTAATATCTATGATAAAGATGGGCGTTTAGGATTAGATCTTGGCGTTTATGGTGCACCAGAGAGTTTTATTGTTGATCATAACGGTATTATCCGTTTCCGTTATGCAGGTCCAATAGACCAACGCGTATGGAGTGAAACCCTTTACCCTATGATCCAACAATTACAAGCTGAAGCAGCGAAGGATGGCGCAGCATGAGAACGCTGATAAAAATCATAGGTGGTCTAGTGCTGATGTTCAGCATGACGACCGCCGTCATGGCAACACCAGTTGATACTTACGAATTCAAGTCACCTGAAAATCAAAAGCGCGGTTTGTCTTTGGCCCATGAACTACGTTGTCCACAGTGTCAAAACCAAAATTTGATTGACTCCAATTCACCCGTTGCTCGAGATCTGCGTCTTGAGGTATTCAAGATGGTTGACGAAGGAAAAGGGGATGATGAGATCATCGAGTTTATGACCAGTCGTTATGGTGAGTTTGTTCTCTATAAACCTAAGATGGAAACCAAGACCTACATTCTCTGGTTAGGTCCTATTGGTTTATTACTTCTGGGTCTAGTGATTGGATTTATCTTCATTCGTAAGCAACGTATTGGCGGTAATGTGCCGAACGAAATTAGCGCAGAAGATCAGCGCGAGTTAGATACCTTGCTAAAGCGCAATACAAAATGAAGCATAAAGTCATAACGGCATTCATGTTGTCATCCATTCTTTCGGTATTTGTTGCTGGGGTCGCGCATGCGTACCCTGGTATGCAGCAAACGGCTAAACCGATGGAATCAACGGTTGATTTGATCAATGTACTGCCAAAGACTTTTCCTATTGAGCCTGTTGCCTTTAATGATGTTGATGGTAAAGCTATCGACTTCAGCCAATTTAAAGGCAAGATCATTATGGTTAACATGTGGGCGACTTGGTGTCCGCCATGTGTCAGAGAGTTGCCTGCAATAGAAAGGTTAGCAACTAAGTTCAAGACTGAAGATTTTGTCGTGCTGCCTATCTCTATTGATGCAGAAGGTAAGCAGCAGGTTCAGCCGTTCTTAAGTTCATTGGGTATGGCGAATTTCAACTCTTACTACGATCAACCACAAAGTCTTGGAAACGTTTTTCCGCTCGACACGATTCCTGCGACCTTTATTCTTGATCAACAGGGTCAATTGATCGCCTTTGTTCGATCCTATGTTGATTGGGATGACGTAAAAGCCGTCTCGCTAATCCAAGGTTTTATCGATAAAGGCAGTAAAAAGCCCAATTAATGGGCACTTTGCATGTAAAACAATCGCCATCGTTTAAAAGATCGCCATGCGATCTTTTTTCATTTAAAAAGCCCTTGCACAAAAAGTTTCACTGCCTATAATGCGCATCCACTGACACGGCAGGCAGCGAAAGCCAGCTGACGAGTTAAGTTGAATTGAGTCGCTTTTAAGCACTTAATTCAATCGTAGCAAGAAGTTGTAAAAACTCCTTGACGCGAAACGGGAAATGCGTAAAATACGCAGCCCTAGCCAACTGGAAGCGTTCGACGCTCAGTGTGGTACTCACCTTCTCTTACGAGGTTGAGTTGCTCTTTAACAAGATAAAACAAGAAATCTGTGTGGACACTCACAGGTGTTGAGTTAATCGAAACTGCTTAGCCTTCGGGTTGGCAGTCAAAAATTTAAATCAATGTAACAATGAGTGTTCATAGCAATATGTACAGTTTGTTTCTGCTTTTAAGTGGGAACAAAAAATCAGAATTCATTGAGTCGCTGAAGTCGCAAGACGGAAGCAACAAAACTTTAATTGAAGAGTTTGATCATGGCTCAGATTGAACGCTGGCGGCAGGCCTAACACATGCAAGTCGAGCGGCAGCACAAGGGAGTTTACTTCTGAGGTGGCGAGCGGCGGACGGGTGAGTAATGCCTAGGGATCTGCCCAGTCGAGGGGGATAACAGTTGGAAACGACTGCTAATACCGCATACGCCCTACGGGGGAAAGGAGGGGACCTTCGGGCCTTCCGCGATTGGATGAACCTAGGTGGGATTAGCTAGTTGGTGAGGTAATGGCTCACCAAGGCGACGATCCCTAGCTGTTCTGAGAGGATGATCAGCCACACTGGGACTGAGACACGGCCCAGACTCCTACACGGCCCAGACTCCTAC
>NZ_JAKKRY010000026.1:0-33131 GCF_025653795.1 Shewanella sp. SM73 | reverse complement strand
GTAAGAGTTTTACCTGGCACGGGACGACCTTCTTTTCTGGCTTTATCTCGCCAATGATACAAGGTTTGCACCGCGATGCCTTCTTCCCGAGCGACCTCTGCGACCGTTAAATTGTGAGGCGGTAATAATTTTTTAAGGATCGCCTCTTTACGTTCTGGTGAATACCGAGCCATATCGTTCTCATTTGCCGCGCCCTGTCTTTAAAAATAATGATTATTTAGGGGTGACAACTATCCTGACACAGGGGGATCTGTTTCATGCTCTTTTTTCCATCGATCACTATTTCTAAATGATGCCCCTATATTTAAAAAGTAATTCTCTACAACATCTAGAGTCATTCCTATACCATAATCCTCTATAACTAGCTGACCGCCTTTGTCATCATGGTCATATAGAATTACACTGACATCGAAGTCACTGTTATCTTCAAATTGGATTCCTTGCTTAACTCTGTAGTCTTTAAGCTCTGCACATGCATCAACAGAGTTCTGCATCAATTCTCTTATGCCTACTTCTGGCTTATCTCCGTACAGTGGAGAAATCAGCAATTCCATCATCTCAGAATCAGCAGTCTTAAACCCAAGAACTTTAGGTATATAATTTGGTTTTTTTTCTGAGATAAACTCCTCTAGAGAATCTAGCGAAGACCGAATTCTGCGAACTGTTATTCCCAATTCATTCAGGGGGCCATATCTACCATAGACCTCGCCAAGCACTGACCATGACAAATCGAGTTCAGATTGAATGTCTGAAAAAAGCTTTCTTAACTCTTCATAAGTAAGTGCATCCTTCGGCTCTGCATCGATATAAATAGCCTCAGGATCCTCATGCGCCTGGTTAATTTCAACAATTGAATGATGTTTTTTCCATTCCCCTCTTGAAATCGGACTTACAAGTGTTTTTAAACTTAGCAACTGTTTTGGGGCTCGCTCTGCATGTATTTGAATGTAGTCCGCAATTCGTAGAACTAGCATTATCAACGGAACATGAGTGTTGAGATGAATCTGTCTTTTACGTTTCTCTAGTTTATCCACAGCAGCGCGCAAACTCATATTGTGACTTCTAGCTATGAAGCCACAAAGATCGAGAAAATTATCTTCCGGTTCTTCGCCTAGACAAATGGAGTCTCCATCAACTCCAGGAACTCCATAGAAAGCAATTTCGTGTGCAATCCTCGCATGATTCCGCCGGATAAACTCGCCAATCAAAAGTTTATCTCTGCCTGATAAATCTATCTTATTTTGAGGAATCACCCTTACAGGCGTTTCATCACCAAATATTGCCGTTAGCTTTGTAGCATCAAACCGTTTGGCCTCAGAGAAAAAATTATGCCACACTTCACTCCATTTTTTTTCAACACCTGTATAACGTGAGTTTACAATTGGCATTTCGTCTCTTATAAGAGAATAAAATCCGTCCTCTGTAAGATGCATGGCACAATCATGCAGTAAAATTGACACAATCATTGCGGCTGCGTCAGGAGCCGTCATATGGCTCCAGCTCTCATCAGATATTAAACTATCCGAAGTTAACAAAACTTCTCTTAAATGAGTAAAACCATGATCAGTATACTCAGGAAAAAATATAGTCTTATTATCACTTAACCATGGTTTAAGATTGCTTATACATGTAAAAATAAAGCCTTGATACTTAGAGTTTTTCTCTAGCAGATTCCTTGTTCTCGTTGGGATTTCTATCACATCGTTTCCTTTATAGATACTTTTCTAAGGGCAAGTCAGATGCCTAACGTCTTAGTATTTATGCACTGCGCTGTTTGCAGGGCATAAATCGCTTGTTTACTCAATCTCAAATATGGCCGCTGCCACATCCGTGTAAATGGGTATGAATGATGCTATAGGAATTTGCTTTTTTGCGGTAGCGGTTTTTTTATACAGTTTGATGGGTAATCACTTGATATCGTTTTAGCTTTCTCATTTTTAGCGCTTATTTTTGGCTGATGAATCGCTATCTAACGACTCAAAACTCCAAGGAATACACCTCCCCTCGGAGTTGCCGCAGGGCGAATAGAGCTCTTGATTTAATAAAGAGTGCGTGAGTTCGGTCATGGATGACCGACTAGCTTTCGCAGGTGCAGGGACGCATCCTTCGGAAGCCATAGCAAATTTGGCAATAAGCACAAAGGGCTTTCAACTCCGTTGGGGACGTCATGGAGCATCCAAGGAGGATAGGACGAGCAGTCCTCCTTGGTCGACTCTTTATTAAAAAATCAGGGGGTGAAGCCCCACGACTTTGATTGTGATTAAAGAATTCAAACGAACATAAAATCAGGCTAAAATCAGGCCACCCATAATAAAACTACATAATGTACTCTGCGTTTAGGTTCAAGCAACGGAAAGCCACATGAGTAGCGAAAAAGGCTGATAAGGTATGGGATAAATGGATGATGTTTAGCTAAATCGGGCTATTTGATTGAAAAAAGGTAATTTTTTGCAAGAATGATCCAAGCCATTGTCTGGTTGGCCATTTTGAAAGATAAAGTCGATGAAATAGGCTTGAGATCAACCCGTTTTGAGGTAGTGGCAGCATTTAGCAAAGTGCCGACGTCGCTTCTCTAAGTGTTCGCAGTAAGTGGTGAGTTCTTGCAAAGTACCCACTGGGCCATGAAATAATTTACCAAACTCAGTGGTTAGTTTAAGCCAGTTATCTTGGGTAATATCTAAACTTGTTAGCAACTTAGCATTCATTTCACTGATTGAGCCGCGTTTATCCGCTCGAATAATCCGCCCTGTATCCTCAAGCAACTGAAGATAATCCTTGAGCGCAAACGCAATACCATTGGGCTGGTTACCGTGCTCATTGCCAATGAAAGGCAATAGTCTGTTCGGTTGCTCCCCCTTTATCGCCGCCTGAATACGTAGCTGAATACTAGTATGGTCTGATTTTTCTGGCGTATCAGCCATCTTGGCTCTGATGGGATTCAAATCCACGTAGGCCATGCAGGTTAAAACGGCAGTTTCATCGAGCAAGGCTTGCGATTTAAAACGCCCTTCCCAGAAACGACCTGTACAGTTATCTTCTTGATTTGCTTGCCTTGCAATCGGTTCGTTTAAGCTGCGCATGAACCAACTGATGTCACATAAACGGCTTCGATATGTCGCGATAGAATGCCTTAATCTATTAACCTCATAAGCGTCAACCAGTTCACCTTCAGCAAACTTACGCGTTAATTCATCGCCTTTAAACAGTTTATGCCATTGTTCAAGCACTTCTATGTCACTCCAGCGATTCGCCGTCTCAATATCAATGCGTAACACCACATGCAGATGATTCGACATCACCGCAAAGGCCGCCACATCAATAGCGAAAACCGCCTCAAGTTCAAACAGTAACGACTCAACCCAAGCTCGGCGATGGTCATAGTTTTTACCTGAATAAGCATCATCCCCACATAAAAATGCCCGCCGAACAACACGGCTACAGCAATGATAAAAGGGAGTGTCTTCAAGACTAATCTGAGTTCTACGAGGGCGCGGCATAAAAACCTCCTTGTTGAATGCTTAATCAAAGCATAGTCGGAGGTTAACTACTGCACCATTGAGGTTGGGTGTCTCCGTTCAGGCTATCCGTTCAGGCTCTTTAATTGCTTATGGGTGATGAACTCTTTTTCAGTATGGCCTGTGTATTCCACGCCCAGCATCGCTTGGGCAAAACTTAAAGCAATGGGGAGTAATTTACTGTTCGTTGAACCGCCAATTGCAATGGGTTTAGGGTCGACTAAGCCAAGAAAACGTGCCTGAGACGCGGTAATATCCTCGCCCAGTTTGCCATCATTTTTTGCTTAAAAGCCTGAAACAAAACATTTGTTACAAACTAAACACAAAATCGATGGAACCCCTAGTCCGATACATGTTAAACAGTCACATTAAGCTTAATTTAATGGTTTTAGCCGCTCGTAGACTTCAAATTTTTCCTGAAATCCAAGGCCATCATCATGCAAACATCCATAACAATATCGACCTAACGGGGAACAAATAATGAAGGGACTAACCCTTAAAGCGCAAGCCCGCACGCTAAGTGCCATCGCTTTAGCCTTAACTTTGGGCGCCTGTAGCACACAACAACCCGATGCCAGTGTTCAAGCAAGTGCGGCGCCAAATGCAGTGTCAGCACAAATTATCAGCCAAAATGCGACTAATCCATTCTTTAAACCCTATGATACTTTTATGGAAATTCCGGCCTTCGATAAAATCAAGCCTGAGCATTTCCTCCCCGCATTTAAAGCGGGAATAGCCCAACAACACGAACAAATTCAAGCAATTGTTGATAATAAAGCAAAACCCACCTTCGCCAATACGATTGAAGCCATGGAGTTTTCTGGCGATCTAGTGACCCGCGTTTCTAACGTCTTCTTTAACCTGACGGGCGCGGATACGAATGAAGCATTGCAAGCACTCTCGAAAGAAGTGTCGCCTATGTTATCGTCCGCCGAAGACGATATTTTGCTTAATGACAAACTGTTTCAAAAAGTTAAAGCTGTCCACGACGCAAAAGACAACCTGAAGCTCAGCACAGCCCAAGCCAAATTGCTGGAAGATACCTATAAATCTTTCACCCGTGGCGGCGCGAACTTAAGCGAGCCAGATAAAACCAAACTGCGCGCGCTGAACGAAGAAATTGGCAAACTCAATTTAACCTTCGGTGACAATCTATTAGCCGAAACCAATGCCTTCGAATTAGTGGTTGATAGTAAAGCCGATCTCGCGGGTTTACCCGCAGATGTGATTGCCACTGCCTTTGAAACCGCCAAAAAACGTGGCCATGAAGGCAAGTGGGTATTTACCACGTCTCGCCCTTCTATTACGCCTTTTTTGACCTATGCCGATAATCGCCAGTTACGTGAAAAACTCTACAAAGGCTATATCGAGCGCGGTAACAACAATAACGCCAACGATAACAAGATTATCCTCGCGAAGATTGCCGCCCTGCGTGCCGAACGTGCTCAACTGATGGGCTATAAAACCCATGCGGATTTCGTGTTAGAAGAACGCACAGCTAAAACACCAGAAAACGTCTACGGTTTACTCAATAAAGTATGGCCAGCGGCATTGGCCCAAGCCAAAAACGAAGTGGCTGATATGCAAGCCATGATTAACGCTCAAGGTGGCAATTTTAAGCTGCAAGCGTGGGACTGGGATTACTACGCCGACAAGATCCGTGTCGCTAAGTACAGCTTTAACGAGCAACAAACCCGCCCGTATTTCTCCCTCGACAGTACATTAAAAGGCGTGTTCTACACGGCTAACCGTTTGTACGGTTTGACCTTTAAAGAACGTACCGACTTGCCCAAATACAATGCAGAAGTCCGTACTTGGGAAGTTTACGATAAAGACGGCAAACTGATGGCCATCTTTATGGGTGACTATTTCACCCGTGACAGTAAACGTGGCGGCGCTTGGATGAACTCCTTCCGCAAGCAATACAATATGAATGGCGTTGATTCTAAACCTATTATTGTCAACGTATTAAACTACCCTCGCCCAGCGGGTAATGAGCCAGCGCTGCTGACCTTCGATGAAGCCAGCACACTATTCCACGAATTTGGCCACGCACTACACGGCATGTTATCGAACGTCGAATATCGCTCACAGGGCGGCACCGCCGTACCTCGCGATTACGTTGAGTTCCCATCGCAAGTGAATGAAAACTGGATGACTCAACCAGAAGTGTTAGCCCAATTTGCCAAGCACTACAAAACCGGCGAAGTGATCCCGCAAGAACTAGTGAAGAAAATCCAAGCGGCCAGCAAGTTCAACCAAGGTTTTTCTACCGTTGAATACATGGCGGCCACTAAACTCGATTTAGATTGGCACACACTAACCGATCCAACGCCAAAGGATGCGGCCAAGTTTGAGGCGGACTCGTTAGCGGCAATGGGACTGATTGAAGAAATCAGCCCACGCTATCGCAGCACTTACTTCTCGCATATTTTCGCAGGCGGTTATTCAGCAGGCTACTACAGCTACCTCTGGTCGGATATTTTAGGTGCGGATGCTTTCGAAGCCTTTAAAGAAAACGGCATTTTCGACAAGGCCACTGCGGACTCCTTCCGTAACAATATCCTTTCGAAAGGCGGCAGCGATGATCCTATGCTGATGTATAAAAAATTCCGAGGTAAAGAAGCCGGTATAGAGCCGCTACTGCGTAGCCGCGGATTACTGGCTGAATAGCATCAAAAATAACGGTTTGCTAAAGGTAAGATCAACAACGGGAGCCTAAGCTCCCGTTGTTTTATGCTATTACCCGTAGTAACTCATTTGTCACTCGATCAGAACTCAGGTAACGCCTTATTTTTACTGTACAAAATAACTAGTGATCTTAGCTTTTCCATAAATACATCTATATGTACTACGTTTTGCGCTAAGCCTTGGGACTCAATATGCCGTCTCAGAATATCAATACTTGCAACTAAAGATTTTTCGTCCAATGCCAGTAATGCACCTTTTAGCCGATGCAAATACCCAAGAAAGCGCTTACCGTCATTCGCATCCAATGCATCAAGCAAGCCTTGTTCGTCACTGTTCCAGCCAGCAACAAACAGCGCTTGCATATCAATAAGTGTCACTGTCGATAATGATTTCATACTTATTTCTTGACTATCCGACATCACCTTTCCAAGAACGTGTTCAAGAGCTCTATTCAATCTCTCGATGGTAATGGGCTTATGTAACACCTCAGCAATACCTGCAGCTTTAATTTGAGTAATACCATTAATATCTGCCGTACTGACAATCACGGGTGTATTAATTCCTTTAGCTCGTATTGCTTTAAGAAATTCAAATCCATCCATCTGCGGCATGCCAAGATCAGTCACTATAATGTCATAAGGCTTGGTCGAGCAGTATTCTAAAGCCTGTTGCCCATCCCCTACGCTATCAACGTAATGATAACCAAGTGCAGCAAGTTGATGCTCAAGTAGGGTTCGGTTAAGCGGATCATCTTCAGCAATTAATACCTTGGCATAATGATGAATTTCTGATCTTTGTTGGCGAACAGTTAAGGGTTCAAGAACTTCATCATGCTTACCACATGCAGCCAAAATAAGTTTGAACATTGATGTCGAGAATGAGGTTACACATAAATCTTGGTTTCGACGTTCAGGGTATAGAGGGCCGTCGCTGGATAGGATCACAGTATCAAGATACGTATATAAGATATCTCGCCATGGCTCTGATAGTGCCGTCCCTGAAGTTGCAAAGACAACTACAGAGTTTGTCCTTGGTGCGGGCAAAGGCTTTAACAAGCTTGCTTCAATTATTTCGACATCAGGGACCCAGCATTTAAATTGCTCTATCAGATTGAAAAGCCAAAGTGGTGAATCGCATACAATTACGACTGTACTAAAACGATATTTATCTGCAACTTGGGAACGATTTTCGTATGAAAGGTTATGACGTAAAGGCACATTGATCGTAAATATAGACCCCTCCCCCTCCTCACTATCAACTGTAATATTGCCCCCCATTAACGTCATGATCCGTCGACATAAAGTCAACCCTAACCCTGTGCCACCAAAACGACTGTTAATAGATCTGTCTGCTTGTACGAAAGGTTCAAATACTTTGTTGATATGTGCGTGCGAGATACCAATTCCGGTATCGCTAACAGAAATGCGCACCCAGCGGATATCATCCCTAACTTCACTAGGAATAGCCCTGATAGTAATAGACCCCTCCTCAGTAAATTTTCGAGCATTACTCACTAGGTTCATCAGTACCTGAGATAATCTGTGCCCATCTCCACTCCAAGTGCCTGTAAGTTCAGGATCAATTAGGCAGAAAAAGCGCAAATTCTTGTCCAGAATCACAGGTGCAAAAGTCTGTGCACAGCGTTCAACCAGCTCAATAAGTTGAAATGGCTCTGGATGTAATTGTAATTCCTGAGCTTCTATCTTCGACAAGTCCAAGATATCGTTGATCAAAGCCAATAACGCATCAAATGCACGGTTAATTGTCGAAACTCGCGCCTTTTGTTCTAGCGTTAAGGGCTCTAATGCTAACAACTCCAAATTACCCAATGCACCGTGCAAAGGTGTACGAATTTCATGGCTCATCATAGCGATGAACATCGACTTGGCCTGATTAGCTTGGTCAGCCATCTCACGCGCTTGTTCTAACAAACGGACCGTGGTCTTCTGAGCACTAATATCGGTCAAGCTAAACAAGATGACTTCGCGTTGTTGGTAACGAATATGAGAATAAGCCACAGATATTTCCCGTTGCTCGCCACATGCACTTAGCACTGATGCTTCTGTTATCTGTACCTCATGGACGTTTGACTGCACTTCGGATTGATTTTTATGGCGATTCAACTGTGCTTTAACTAATATTCCGCTATAGAAATTCACACATTCTGAGGGTAAAAGTAAGCATTCGGCAGCTTCGTTTTGCATAACCACTTTATTGCTAAAAGGATCATAAATGCTCAAACCTACTGGTGCAGTATTCAGCACGGCATGATTGAATGCATCACTTTCATATACAAGACGCGACTGTAATCGTAGTGGCGCAAGTATTAAACGGTCGAGCAAAAGAATAAAGCCCCATAGGATCCCCAGCACTAAAAATGTCAGTATACTTAATGTGATTAACTTACTTTTTAGTGCATTAAAAATTGTAAACCAGTCAAATACATAGACTGTAATCCAGTTTGGTCCTTGGATAAATTGTGAAACGAAAAACATGCCATCACGATAAGTTATATCTCGGCGCAAAGCCGTATTTTGTAATAATGCAGGATATTCCAAGATATATTTCGCCCATCGACTCTCACTTGAGCTGTAATTGTCTACACCGAATATATGCTTACGATCACTGGAGACAACAAAAAAACCAGTCTCATGAGTCGAACTCTGAAAGAGCATAGAGAATTTACTGATAGGAACGTTTACGACAATAACAGCGATAAGCTTACCATCACAATAAACTGGGGCGGCATAATTTGTAGTTAATTCATCAGTAATAGGCGATTTATAAAAGGGTACCCAGAACATTCTCTCATCATATAATTTATTCACATTGGTAGTTGCTATCACAGCATCGACCCTAGTTACTGCATCATTGATAAATTTATTAATGCCAACTTCCTTTACATTATTCAATTTAGTTAATGACAATGGTGGCGATAATGCGAGTAATCGATGATCAGATGAATATATATAACCGCCAAGGTAATGCCCATTTTCTCGCTGACGTAACAAGGGGGTTGGCGAGACCTCACGCATTAAGCCTAAAAAATCAGCCAGTTCATGATCAGTTACGCTATGACTATATGAAGATAAGATCATCGCAGGGGTAGCGGTTACATCAGTATCGGTGACTATGACACCATTTTTTTTTAGTAACTCTTGACGATAACGCAACACGGGTAAATTTTCCCCATCACGTAAGCGCCACAACATCTCATAAAATTCAACCCTTTGTTTCAAACGAGCCTGGGTTCTATCAAGATTTTCCTTGATGATACCTCGCTGAATTTGAAACAAATGTACACGTTCGTCTAAAAAACGTTCAGATAATATTGTGATTTCTACAACTGATATAGTAAGCACAATAAAACTGATAGCTAATCCACCACTAAATAATAACCAACGGGAATAACGTCCGGGCAAGTCAGGATCAGAGAGCGGAGTGCATTTCAAATACTTGCATAATAAATTTCGTAGATTTAATTGAGAAGATTTCATTTAGGCGGACCACTGAGAAGGTATTCAAAATAGTTTGTTAAATATATTCACCAATTCTATATCATTACTTGCGCCTAATTTTTGCATCGCTTTTTTCTTCTGAGTACTTATCGTTTTAATACTACGATCCGTATGTTGTGCAATATCAGTAACAGACATACCACGCACAAACATTCGAACAACTTCAAGTTCCCTCGCAGTCAATTGCGAAATCAATAACGTTGGGCTTGAGAGATGATTTGACATCATGTGTTTCACTAACGCTTTTGATGTTAGGGGGTCAATATATTTTTCGCCCTGTAGAACACGAGTAATCACCGTCGGTAAAATAGAAATATCATCACTCGATTTACTTAAAAAACCACAAACGCCAATCTGCATCGCTTGCTGCATAATAACTAAATCATCATGTGCAGTTAGCAAAATAATTTTTATACTTGGATATAATCTATGAATACGTCTAAGTAATAGTAAACCATCTGGCTCATCATCATTTTCAAAGGAATAATCACAAATTAAAATATCGCAAGGATCATTAGCAATTGATTCAAAAAGTGCTCGAATGGAAGTCACGGTCCTAACTAGATTAAAATTTTTAAAATCATTTATTATTTTACCAATCCCCATCACAACAACAGGGTGATCGTCAGCCACTATAATATTAACTTTAGACAAGTATCCGTGACTAAAGGGCATGTATAAACTCCAAATACGTTAATTGATAAGAAATAGTAAAACATCTAACCGTTACACATCAAACATGTTAAATTATTGTTCAAAAAACAGAGGCTATAATATTTTACTATAAACTTAGAGATGTGGAATGAAAAAGGAATTAACAGAAGGAGCTTAATTATGAAACACTTAATTTCATAAGGTATTATATTTCATAATTTCTCTTGATAGCAATAGCAACTCATGTGACTTAAATCAAAATTTTACATTTTATAGATTATAATACCCACATAAATTATGCGCTTAAATTCATATTTTAAAATATCACTAGTCATGACACTATAACTAGTTGTAAAAAATTTTTATTCATTCTTTATAATTACCCACGCAATTAATTGCATATGATTTTTAATATTAATAACTACCTTCTATAGCTAGGGTTTTATCAGAGTAACCTATAAAAGGTTACTCTGACTCAAACCCCAAATATATCACTATTTTTCCTACTCAAACTGATTTACTTGACCTGTGAACAAGGAGTGTTTAAGCGCTCAAACTTAGTAGGCCTACCATCTTTATTCTGTAATTCAAGAGCATAGTTAATTTTGCATTGTTGGGCTGATGATTCGCCCCACTTAACCATCAAGGTGCCGCTGTTATCTAAACCGCGTGCTAGTACGCGACCACCTTGTCCAACGATGCCCACAATATTGCCATTATCGGCAATAACTTCACTACCAAAGGGAACACTTATGCCTTGACTAAACTCCAAATCGATGAGGACAACTCTTCCTTTATTAGCAGTTTCAAATTTAGCAATCACCACCGCGCCTGCACTTGGAGTGACTTGTTCACTGGTTGATTTCAGCTCAATTTCGGTCGACATATTGTGTGGATCTATATCTATTTGATTACGACGATAGGGATCTAAGTACGGCATAATGGCATAACCATCATCATCTATTGCTACACTTGGGTATGAGGAAAGGGAGGCACCAACAGCATCAGGTGCTTCAATTATCCCGAAAGTATCGCTCACTTGTTGTCCAAAGGTAACACCACCAGCATGAGCAACCACAGCACCTCTTGCACCCAAAGAGACTTGATGATAACCAGAACTGTAACCCACAGATCCATTAAGAATACCGTGAGATCCATGTATGTTTCCGTAAAAGTCTACAGAAGGATTATGATTACGCTCTTCTTTGGAAATGCTTGATCCCCAGTTATATTGATTATTTTTTCCAGAGGTACCATTGATTGCAGTACGAATACTATTATTCTCATTGGAAAAATTAACGTTCGATGTTGCACTGACACTCGCGCCTAATGGAATAGATAGCGTAGCGTAAATTTGATCAGAATCAGAACCATATTCATCCGATGTGCGCATTGCTGCAATAGAATAGTTAAAATACCGAGTGCTACTGGAGAAACCAACTTGAAACTGAGTCGTAGAATGAGAGTTATCCCAATAATCCTGTGTTCCACCAGTGAAATACAGAGATCCTATACTGCCCAATGATTGATTCAGCGTAACTTGGATGCTACTACGCTGACGTTTTGGCATCATCCAATAACCTTGATAAAACGAGCTATAAAATAATCCATTTATAGTGTCATCAAAATCAAACGGCTTATTTTCTACTTGGTGTTCATCATTCGCAACTGCCATTGCATCTTGTAGATTGTAATAACCGTTGGTGGAATAACGATATGCGGCAACCGAAACTGAACTCCCCATTTTTGGCAAAGATTTACTAAAAGACAAGCGCACACTTTGACCGCTAGACGTTTTATTGTCTGCTATTTTCTCATGTGTAGGCACTTCTGTAGAGGCATGGGCAATATCTAAACCGAACGCACCAATACCTGTATTCATGGCTACCCCCACTAAGGGTGAAAAGTAACCGTCGGCAGCTAATACACCAGTGTAGGCAGTAAACAAATTACTCAAGCCGTGCTCATAGGTCAGTTGACCTACAATAGGTTTATCATTATTACTATAAAAGCCACTACGATATTGTCCAATTGCCGCACTATATCTATGAGCACCAGGGCGTAACATGCGCACAACTGCTGAATATGGAACTGAAAAAGTTCGGCTCTGGCCGTTAGCCTCTGTCACTATAACTTCAAGATCGCCGCCATAACCTGAAGGATATAGATCGTCAATTTCAAATGGACCTGGTGCCACAGTGGATTCATATATAGTGTATCCGGCTTGACGAATAGTCACTTTAGCATTGCTATTGGCAACGCCACGCACTACCGGCGCATAGCCTGTTTGTGAATCTGGCAACATACGTTCATCGCTTGCTAACTGAATCCCACGTAATGAGAAGGTATCAAATATATTTCCACTGGTAAAAGAATCACCTAATGTTAACTGTGAGCTAAAAGGCTCAATATCACGCTGAGCATAAAGTGCTCGGTTTTCCCAGTTACGGTTATCATCATTCCAATCTAATGACGATTTCGATCTTAAACGCCAGTCCCCTAAATTCACTCCACCGTCTAGGCTTAAAAAGTGTTGAGCACCAAATTGTTGTGCGGAACTGTAATAGCTGGTGTAGCCATAATTAAGCATGCCAGCCGTTACACCGCGATCCCATTCTGATGGATCAACATATCCCCGCACATTTCGCCTTAAGCTCAACTGGGGTATGCTCAGATCTAAACGAAGTTCACTAGGATCAAAAAGTACAGATGCTGAGGGAATATTCGTTTGAAGGTCAACACAAGCATGCTTATCTTTGATATCAACATCTTGTAGTTGGAGTGTGTCAATGCCAAAACGGTCAAGCAATTCAATACTCAAACATGGCTCAGCATTTTGCATTCCAGGATTAACCTTGAACAAAACTTCCTCGCGCCCCACTGCAACTTCATTAAGATAAATATCGCTCAAGTAACGCCCAGGTAATATGCTATTACCTTTAGAAAATCGGCTAAGATCAGCAGAATCTGTTCCACCTTGAAGAAAAGAGGCATCGAACTCTTCTTCAGCATGTACTCCCTGAGCAACAACTAAATATAAAGTAACTATAACTGAATAAGGAATAAAACAGCATCGTTCGCTCGCATTGTTGCGACTATTACGTGAGGGTGATTTAGTCATCATGTGAATCCGATTCGAAATAAAAGGGTATGCATCACTTATTTACAATAGTGACAGCACTACTTCCTTGTATATTGTTAAAACTAATCTAATTAGTTATTTGACAAGTGAATATGAATGCTCTCGTATTGCACCATAATCATCGATAGATTTAAATTTAACTTCTTTTGTTTCATTGGATATGGCATTAACAGGGATATTTAACTTACCACCTGGAGCAACCATGCCATCGCCCACAATATGAACATGACTACCAGTCGATAATGCAATCTCACTCATAGAGACATGATAAGAGCTTGGGTTTGTGCATTCTAAGACCCAACTGGCATCTCCTTTAATCAAATTCCAAACTAATTTCTTAGGCGCTTCAACTTGAGTGCCTTTAATATCATCAGGCCGAAAAAATACTTTAATTCGAGTTCTCAAAGCAACTTGTATAATATTTTTATCGGAAGATGTATCCGCTTTAGGTGGAATTTCCTGCACATTGAGATAAAACACAGATTCATGTTCCTTCGGCAAAGTGTCCCCTGTGTATATTAACCTTAAGGTTTGCCCCTTATTAGAGTCAATCCGTGAAATTGGCGGCATAAGAATAAAGGGAGACTTAATTAAACTCGAAGATTTTTCTAAGTCACCATCATCAATCCAAGATTGCACCACTAAGGGTTGCTGGCCTGTATTAGTTAACTTAACATTTGCCTCCCCTTCGCTCTCTTCATAAACCACACGGGTATTACTAAGTACGATCGAGGCATTAGCAGAAGAGGCAATAACACCTCCCATGATCAATACACTCATTGCCAAGTAATGCACTAAAAACGGTTTCATATCACGTTCTCTAGATGGGGGTTAAAGGGGAGGATGACCTCCCCCTTCGTACAAGCCTAACTTACTGGTATACGATACTGTAAGTCACAGCGCTATTTGCAGTACCTGGTGTGGCAGCATTTGTTGCGTAGTAACCCACTTGGTAGGACAACACTGCGCCACCAGCGTCAAGAGGTGTGCCAGTTACCGTACTGTTATCGCCAATCTTGATAGGTGAACTGTCACTGTTGCGCAATTGTAGTTGAACGTTTTCTGCAACACCGGCAGTGCCCGCGCCAATTAAATTCAGACGACCACTCACTAAGTCTGTATTTGGACCGACTTCAAAGCCTGCTTTTACTGTCGACGCAGCAGAACAGCTACTCAGAGTAATATTAAAAGGCTTGAATCCAGCAGTTTCGCCTTGTGCTGCAAGTGCGTGAGTACTTGCTGTATCCAAAGTCACAGCCACATCCCCATTAGCTCCACTACCTTTTACTGTGCAAGTCGTGCCAGTAATTTCACCAGTGATATTAATGTTGCCATCTGCAGCAAAAGCATTGCTGGTAAGTAAACTCGAAGCAGCAACAATCCCAGTTAATGCGAAAGAGTAAATTTTATTTTTCATAGTAATGTTCCATTTAATTGCTGTAACTCAGGCTAATTCGCCTGCATTATTGTCATTTTGATGTGCATTGATTACGACATACATTCGACGAAAGCCATTATGAATAGAAATCAACAATGAATATATTGCATAAACACCTATTATTCCTAGACTAGAAGTCTTACTTCTCAATAAGATTAATCCTATTGGCAGAAAATAATTTAATTATTTATTATGTAAATAATAGTAAAACCAACCAATTCATTTAGCCCACCACCATTTATAGGATAATTCCTAATCACTATATAAGAATCGAAGCGTTGCCAATACAGTGCCAGCAAACTAGCATAGTTAGTAACAACTATTTAATAAATAGTCTCTGGTATTGTTTTTGAGTGTTTGGGTAGAAAACGTCTATTAGAATGATTTTTATCCGCATAAATTTCATGTAGACAATTGATAGTTTATATTTAAATTCCCTGAACCTATAAATGTGCAACAATGAATACGACACAGGCACAAATAGCGCTATATGACCAACCTTGGCACATATTGATTTATGGCATGGGAATGTCTGAAATAACGGAGTTAACATTGTTTAATCAATCTGCTAAACCCAGCGCCAAAATGCCCTTATTACTAACGGGTAAAAACCAACCGTCGACAGTCGCTATAAATAAAAAATATGATTGCAAAAATGTTAATAACGACATTGTTAACGATGACACATCAATTTCGTATAAAAAAGCAGAGTGCTTATGTGGACAGCCCGTAAATATTAACACTTTAATGAATAAAGCACAGTGGGATAGTTTATTAGCAGTAAATTCTACAGAAGTTTTAATTGATACTGTTGCCTATTACCAGCCTCAGCACCACGTCACAAGTGGAAAACTTTATGGAGCAGAGGCATTGGCCCGTTGGAATCATCCAAAACTGGGTGTACTTGGCCCTGAATACCTATTGCCCCGAATGCATTCGACCATAATGCGCAATGCGTTATGGAAGCAAATGTTAGATTACACCATCAACATGCTGAAACATTTGCAAGGTTTAGATTTATGCCTCAGCGTTAATATCAGTGCAGATATCGCAAGTTCCGCTCGCTGGGCAGAAAATACGATACATAGGGTAGCGCAATCTGGGAGCAACTCCTCCCATATCGGTATAGAAATCACAGAGGATTATGCCAGATTCGAAGTAGATCTCGCGGCTGCAATTAGCAAATTAAGATTACATGGATTTAAATGTGCTATTGATGACTTTGGCACTGGTTTCTCTTCGCTACAGCGTCTAGCCATGACTCCTTTTAATCTTTTAAAAATAGATAGGAGTTTCGTACATCAAGCAAGAGAAAGCCTTGTCAGCCATAAAATATTAGCCAATACAATTCTCTTAGCCCATGACTTAGGGTTAAGTGTCATCGCGGAAGGGGTAGAAACTGAAGCTGACCTTGAGCGCATAACGAATTTAGGAGCAGATATTGCCCAAGGATATTATTTTGCAAAACCGATATCTGCTGATAATTTTATCCAATATGTAAGAAACTGAGCACTTTAAGAAACGAATTAACCAACAGCTATTGCCTACCTATATATAAATAAAGGATTAGAAATGAATTTAAATAAAAAACCAATCTATAAATATGTAAAAACTCTTTTTTTTGGTGCTTTTATCTCAGTTCTGACGATTGACGATGCGGCTGCGACTTGCTCTGTGAGTTCAGGAGTTGCAGCCCTTGTGAACTTTACACTTAATGGAAATATCAATATTCCCCGAGACACGCCAATTGGAACAAGGGTTTATCGTTCTAACGCTACCTACCCTAATTCCGAACCTCAATATCAGTGCACTGCTAATGATAATATAGGTATAAAAAATGCTATTGGTGCCCCATCCAACGGTTCAAACATATTCCCTATTGGCACAACAGGTTTAGGCTTTAAGTATATTTGGAGTGACAGAGATATTTTAAAAGACTATTATAACACAGTTAGCACCTATAATAACTGGGTGAAATACCCGACTTCAATACCATATTATCTTGAGATATATAAGATTGGCCCTACCCAGACTATTATTGAAATTCCGGTTGGGGATATAGGATATTATAGTGTTGGACATTTAAGAGTAACTTACTTCAGAAATGCAACTAAAATGGTCATAACACAGCAAACATGCACCGTTTCAAATATAAACGTGCCTATGGGTGTTCAACCAGCATCCGGATTTAAAGGGATTAATACTCGAATGGCGCCAACAGCTTTTGCAATTAATCTTAATAACTGTCCGAGTGGTATAAACTCTATAAAATATCGGCTCGATCCAACGACAACTATTATCAATCCAACAAAATCAGTTGTTACGCTACAATCCAGCTCCACTGCCAGTGGCGTTGGTGTACAGATACTCGATGCTTCCAGTAACCCTTTACCTTTGGGTGTTGATAATGTCTTTTCTGGTTATGCTGCAACAGGTGGAAATTACTCTATTCCCCTTAAAGCTGCTTACTATCAAACCGGTTATATCGCCAAAGGTGGCAGTGCAAATACGTCGTTAACATTCACTATGACATATCAATAAACTAAGAGGCAAAGAAATTCCTCAAGTTCAAATCTAGTATTAAGAGTATTCCATATGTCTAAAAAAATTTTGCGGATTATTATTGCCGATAAAAAACATGAGAATCGCCTATGTATTGAAAAACAACTTAACTCATTAGGCTACTTTAGAATAATCACGACGGCTTCATTTGCAGAGGCATCCCGTTTAGCACAAGTTGAAAACTTTCAAGTTGGGCTAGTGATCATTGAAGAAAGCCTTATTCATACGGAACATTTTAATCAGCTACGTACTCAATCGGCAACACCCAATATTTTGGTCTATCGAACTCAAATGTTCACTACTTGGGACCAAACATTGATTGGATTACCCGATATAGAAGCATTAAGAACAGTGATGTCAAACTTTTAATTAAAAATATTGACTAACAAATTATGTGATTTAAAAATTAACAACATTTTTGTAAATGCTCATTACACGTTTAAATATAATAGCTGCATATTCTCCCCTCAAAAAGGCTTGTTAGGTTTCCCTAATAAGCCTTTATCTTTTTACAATTAATCGACTAAACCGCGGCGCTTTAACAGTGCCTCTGTTGTCGGTTTTTTACCAGTAAAGTGAATATAATCTTGCATGAGATCTTCACTGTTACCTTTAGATAAGACTTCCTTACGGAATTTGTCACCATTATCGGCTTTTAAGCCACCTTGCTCGCCCATATAGGCAAAGGCATCGGCGGCAAACACTTCGGTCCACAAATACGCGTAATAACCTGCAGAATAACCACCGGAGAAGGCATGGCTAAAGTAGCTCGACTTATAACGGGGTGGAATTGGCGCAAAATCGAGGCCGTGTTTAGCTAGCACTTGGTGCTCAAACTTCTCTACATCGCTAATTTGAGTATCGGCGCTGATAGAGTGCCATTCCATATCTAACAAGGCCGCTGACAGGTACTCAACGGTATCAAAACCTTGGCCAAACTTATTTGCCGCTAAGATTTTATCGAGCAGCGCCTTAGGAATTGGCTCACCCGTTTTGTAGTGTTTGGCATAGTTAGCAATCACAGCAGGGTCGATATTCCAATCTTCGTTGACCTGTGATGGGAACTCAACAAAGTCACGTGCGGTTGATGTGCCAGCCACGCTTGGGTATTTCACCTGCGAGAATAAACCGTGTATCGCATGGCCAAATTCATGGAACAGAGTGGTCACTTCATCGAAGGTCATTAGCGTTGGGCCATCGGCTGGCTTAGGAATATTAAGCGCGTTATAGACAACGGGCTTAGTGCCGAGCAGACCGCTTTGGGTGACGAACTCATCCATCCACGCGCCGCCGCCTTTGCCTTCACGGGCATACGGGTCTAGATAGAATAAGCCAATAGAACTGTTATCTTTATCAAAGACTTCAAAGGCTAAAACATCGGAATGCCACACGGGTAAATCAGTACGCGGTTTTAAGCTGATGCCATACAATTTATGCATAGCGAAAAATAGCCCGTCTTTCAACACAGTATTAAACTCGAAATAAGGCTTGATACTGCTTTCATCGAGGGAGTATTTCTCTTTACGCACTTTGTCGGCGTAGTAAGCCCAATCCCAAGGTTGCAGCTCAAAATTACCGCCCGCCTTTTTGATTTCAGCTTGAATATCAGCCGCTTCCACTTTGGCGCGAGCTAAAGCTTTTGGCGCTAAATCATCGAGGATTTCATACACAGCGGCTGGTGTTTTCGCCATTTGATCGGCAACCGCATAGGATGCCCAAGTATCGAACCCCAGTAAATTGGCTTTTTTAGCCCGTATTTGCGCCATTTTGACAATCAATGGACCATTGATTGCGACGGCTCTGTGCGCCGAGGTTTCCCACACTTTTTGGCGCAGTTCACGGTTGCTCAGGCTAGAAAGCACAGGTTGACGTGTCGTGTTGACTAAAGTAATCAAATAGCCTTCTTTTCCAGCAGCTTTGGCCGCCGCGGCTAAAGTAGCAATTTCGCTGTCGGATAAACCGGCTAACAGGGCTTTATCAGCCACAACAATCACATCATCTTTAAATGATTTTAAGCTGTTTTGTGAAAAGTCCGTCGCTAAGGTTGCAAGCTCAGCGTTAAAGTCGCGCATCTTAGCTTTATCATCAGCCGACAATTTCGCGCCAGCGCGGACAAACTGCTCATAGTAGTATTCAACTAAACGCTGATCTTCCGCATTTAGGCTGCTCTTTTGCTGGTATACGGCTTCAACACGGGCAAATAAAGTCGGATCGAGATAAATATTATCTCGGTGGGCAGATAGCTTAGGTGCAAGATCCGCTTCGGTTTTCTGAAAATCATCATCAGAAATCAGACCTGCGAGATTAAAGAAGGTACGCGATACGCGCGTTAACAATTCACCCGAGGTTTCCATGGCAAGAATGGTATTGTCAAAACTAGCCGCTTGTTTGTTATTCACAATCGCAGCGATTTCTGCATCGTGAGCTTTAATGCCCTGCTCGAAGGCAGGAGCATAATCTGCGGACTGAATAAGATTAAATTGCGGCGCTTGATCTTGCAGTGGACTCTTGCTCAGCAGCACATTAGTTGCTTGCGCTTTAGCAGCAGTTTGAGTCGCAACGGCATTTTTGGCTTCATTGGTGCTTACATCAGGCTTGTCTGAACAAGCGCCAAGTAACAATGCCGCAGCTACGGCTGTGGTAATAACGGACTTACGCATATTAACTCCCTTGGATGTTGCTGCCCTTTCGATTGTATTTTTAAGGTGAAAGGTGCGCGCAAATGGATTTTGGCTTTCGGTTTACAACAGTCTGTTTTAACGAACTTGTGTAGCTTCGTACGTCAATTTCGATGAACTACCTTAACAAGTTACGCGCATTTCAGCCAAGTTTTACCCGCCCAGAGCGCAGCTTATTTGTATCACTTTATGTGTATTACCCGTCTAAATAAGCCTATGCCAACGCTACGCTAAACCTAACTCACCTCAATCAAGCCAAGAGACATGCGCGCATAAGTGATCAACATTGGATAAAATTTGATGTAAAAGAATTATTTAAAACAATTCTACTGAAGTTTTACGTCAAATATCCCCGACATAGACAAGAGGCTGAGCAAATAAAATGCCATTCCAATAACAAATATTAATTCTTCTTAATAAACTGCTTACTGTAATTGTTTAAACATTGCCGTAACAAATAAACAGGCTAAACGGCTCACTATTTAGGCAAGCAAACCTTGAGTCACAATTTGAAACAGCTTTTATCCGATTAATGTCACATTCAGATCATCAAATGTCTTTATAATTCCCGCTCGTTAACTTAGCGGCAAATTAACCTAACAGTTAAATTACGCTGAATTAACGGGATGATGGGCATGTTCTTTTACGGAACATGCATTGGGGTCAAATAAATATAAATAGAGATAACTATGTTAAATAAGAAAATACTCGCAGTGATGATCACTGCCGCCCTTGGTGTAAGCGCCTGTAATTCTGATGACGACAAAGTCGTTCAAGCCGATTTACGGGTACTCGAAACCACAGATCTGCACACAAATATCATGGATTTCAACTACTACAGTGGCAAAAATGACCCAACTATCGGTCTAGCCCGTACTGCAAGCTTAATCCACGCTGCACGCAACGAAGCCAAAAACAGCGTACTCGTCGACAACGGCGATCTACTACAAGGCAGCCCAATGGGCGATTACATGGCTAAAGTTGGCCTGCAAATGGGTGATATTCATCCAGCCTATAAAGCCATGAACCTATTAGATTATGAAGTCGGTAATATCGGTAACCATGAATTTAACTATGGTTTAGATTTCTTAAATAAATCTATTAGTGGTGCAGATTTCCCTTATATCAACTCAAACGTTTATTGCGCCGACGATAATGGTTGCTGGAATGAGGTTAAAAAAGGTGAGCATTTATTCACCCCTTATATCATCAAACAAAAAAACATCATCGACAGTGAAGGTAATAATCAAACCATTAACATTGGTTATATTGGTTTTGTGCCACCGCAAATTCTATTGTGGGATAAACAAAATCTGACGGGTAAAGTGACGGTCGAAGATATTATTGAAACCGCGAAAAAATATGTCCCAGAAATGAAAGCCAAAGGGGCCGATATCATTATCGCCATTCCTCACTCTGGCATTGGTTCAACGGAAAATCCTGGCGATCCTATGGCTGAAAATGCCACTTACGCTTTGACTTATGTTGATGGTATCAATGCGATTCTATTCGGCCACAGCCACTCTATCTTCCCTGATGCTAAGTATGCCGACTTACCCAATACCGACGTCACTAAAGGCCTACTGAACGGCGTCCCCGCAGTGATGCCAGGTCGTTGGGGTGATAACTTAGGGGTTGTTGACTTTAAACTTGAACGTAGAGATGGTAAATGGCATGTCCTTAGTGCGAAAACGCAAGCTCGCCCCATATATAATGGTGCGACTAAGGAAGAGTTAGTTAGCCAAGATCCCGCAATTAAAGATGCAGTCGCAGCCGAGCACCAAGGAACCCTCGCCTTTGTGGATGAACCTATCGGCGTTGCCGCAGCCGACATGTACAGCTTCCTTACCTTAGTGCAGGACGACCCTACGGTACAAATCGTTTCCGATGCGCAAATCGCTAACGTGAAAGCGAAATTACCTGCAGCATTAAAAGGTCTGCCAGTGCTATCAGCCTCCGCCCCCTTTAAAGCGGGCGGTCGCCACGGTACAACCAGTGATGCCGATCAATTTGTGCAAGTTGATAAAGGCCCACTGACCTTTAAAAACGCCGCCGATCTGTACCTGTATCCCAACACTATGGTGGCAGTCAAAGCGACGGGCGCCGAATTGAAAGATTGGCTCGAGTGCTCAGCAAACCAGTTCAATCAAATCGACCCAGCAAAAACCACCCCACAAGGTTTAATCAACTGGGATGGTCATCCAACCTATAACTTCGACGTACTCGATGGCTTAACCTATAAAATTGATGTGACCCAACCGAGCAAGTTTGACCGCGATTGCGCCGTCGTTAATGCCAACGCAAACCGTATCGTTGATTTAAGCTATAAAGACGAAAACGGCAAAGTCATCACAGGTGAAGAATTTGCCGCGAAAGAGTTTATCGTTACCTCAAATAACTACCGCGCCTTCGGGGGTAAGTTTGCTGGTACGGGTAGCGACCATGTGGTACTTGAACTGCCCGATACTAACCGTGAAGCGCTAGCTGCTTATATCACAGCGCAATCTCAGTACAACGAAACCACAGGTAAGTACGAAGCTATGGTCAATCCAAGTGCCGATTACAACTGGGATTTCAAAACCATCACTACTAACGTCACATTAGACATTCGCTTCGAAACCCAAGACAGTGACAAAGCCGCTGCCTTTATCGAAGCCAATAAACAACGTGAAATGAAGAAGATCGGTAAGGATGAACTGGGTTTCGCCGTTTATAGCATCAACCTAACCAAATAAGCGTTCAATCCCGAAATATCATGCTCAAAAAGGCTCCTCGTGAGCCTTTTTTATTCCCTACCGATTAAATTAACGCTAATCTGCGCGCTATAAACAGTGTGTCGCCATTTAGTTCATCATGCTCCACACTAAAGGTTAAACCTGCTTTGTGTCGCCAAATATCTGCCTTATTATTTAGCGGCGTCCTCGCAACAACAGAGAAAGCTTATGAAATATCAATCAATCTTATGTGCCACGGCATTAGTGCTGGGGACTGTGCAGCCAGCAACGGCCGATGTTCATCTCAAACTACCTAAAAATGCTGAAGTGTTAACGGTCAATGGCAAGCCAGCCGTAAAGAGTGGCGATCTCGTTTTAGCCGATGGGACCAATCAGATTGCCTTCCGTTATGCCGCGCAATATCGACAACAAGCTGACTCAGTGCATTATCTCTCCGACGTGCTCATCGTCCGTTTTGATGCATCAGCACAAACACTCACGCTGACACTTCCCGCCATCAACTCAGCCAGAGATGCAAAGAAATTTGATGAGTCACCTAAGCTGACACTATTAAATGCTCAAGATGAAGCAGTGGGTTTTACCAGTGATAAATTGATTAAGAATGGCATTCAACTGGGACGGGATTTCGAACACGAGATACTGCAGTACAACCTTAGCAATCATCCTGCTTCATTAAATCTCACTATGAATACCGCAACAACGCAAGCAAGCGACGCCATTGCACCCGTATTGGCAAGCCAGCCACAAATACGCCAAACAGCAGTAGTCACATCCACGAGCTTGATCGCGCCAGCTGTTATGTCGTCAGCAGCCACAGCGAACAATGATAAGGCTCAGCTAACGACTTCAGTGACTTCTACAACCGCACCTAGCCAAGCTGAAATCAGTCAAATGCTGGATTACTGGTACAAACAAGCTAACGACAATACCAAAGCCAGCTTCAAAGCTAAAATAAACAAAGAGTGACCCATACCGCTTCAGTTTATCTATTTAAAACCGCCAGCTTAGTGTCACATATGAACTGGCGGCTCTATTAAAGCTTAGTAAAACTAATATTTCAGAAATATTAAAACTCAGTAAGTCCATTTTCACTTCACAGCTTAATGTCATTTAACACAGCAAAGCTGCTAAGCAACAAATGGTGCGAGTGCCTGTAAAGGTGTTATTTATATATTTGGTAGAACAAATTATAAATATAAAAGACATATCATTTTACAGTCTTCGTAGACTATTATTTATCAACTCGCTTTATAAAATACAGTTAAGCATTTGTAGATAAAAGACTTATCACTTAATTAACTACAAAGAATTCGAACTGAGTAAAATCGAATAGTCTCAGTTCCTCCAGCCAACATAATTAACTATCCGCAAAGCGTTATTTCATAATTAAATATTTTTAAAAATCAAAACCTTGAGCAAGGATAAATACTATTTAGCCTACACATTTAACCGTATGCATTATGATTTACGCTATATATTTTGGCTAGATCCAGAAACAAATGTAACAAAAAATGTCATAAAGGCATTATTTAGCAAGAGTCATTATCAGCTTCAAAGCCTCACTAAGCATGAAAAGATCAATGCTCTAATCCTATTCCATAAAAAACATTCAACCTTTAGACTTATTCAACCTTCAACCTGCTCATTCTTTATACTGATTTAAACTCTCCCCATCAAATGTTAGAAATAAGTTGCCTAAATGATAGGGCGAAAAATTACTAATCAAGTAAAAGGAATAACATGATGGAACTTAAATTAAAAAAAGCTGAGTTAGTGAATCTGTCCCATGATAAAAAAGTCTTACCTAGCGAATTAACACCACAAGTTGCTGGTGGTGTGATAACTCGTGCTTGCGGAGAGTTGACTGCCAATGCATACACCTGCCCTTCTGATCGTACAGGTAGCACTCATCGCTGCTGTCAAATCCCTTAATACGGGGTTCAAGTAACCAAATAGGTTGTGACGTCACAATATAACACAGCATATTTTATCAGTAGATGTGTAAAGGGCATATCCACTATGCCCTTTTGACTTTCTAAATGAGCCAATATGTAGAAGCTGTACTTCATGGAAATAAAGGAAGGTGGTTCAGTGCAATTTAATCAACCCCATCAGTCTAGCCTTGCTAGACAGGCATTGAACGACATAGCTGCGCTATTAGTGAAAGATGCCAAACAATCATTAGAGCAGCAAGGAGTTGGTTTGTTAACTGGCTTAGCTGGGCAACAATTATTTTTCTGGCAATTACATAAACAGTTTCCAGAACTAGCATGCCAACATGAATTTTCAGCACGAATGACATTAATAGAAGAGCAAATACCATTCCTACATTCACAGTTCGCGTTTGGCTATGGACTGACTGGTGTCGCTTGGCTATATGAATTTTTTTTGCATGAAGGGAATTACCAAGCGGAGTTTAATCACAATACTGATGTGCTCTTACTACAACATTTACAACAGAACGACTGGACTGGAGAATTGGAATTTATTCGCGGACTAAGTGGTTTTGCAGTCTATATAGCGCGGCGTCAAACCGCGGAATTAGGCTTACCTTTGGCCCAAGCGTTATTGACACTACTGGAACAGCAATGGCATCAATTTGCCGATGGTACTGGTGCTTGGGAAGTGGCAACAAACTCTTTCTTTAGATTTAATCAGGCAACAGATGACCCTGAATGTAATTTAGGATTAGCTCACGGAGTCCCTTCAATCATTGCCTCTCTATTACCATTATTAGCGCATCAGCAACTACACAGCCAAATTCAGACGTTGTTGCAAGCCAGTTGTCAGTGGTTAATTCAGCAGCAACAAACATCAGAGAAATTTGGTAGTTGCTTTGCGTACATCACGGAACAACCGTGCCAGTCACGACTCGGTTGGTGTTATGGCGATGCCACCATAGCCTTAACATTGCTGCGAGTGGGCAATGCAATAAACCGTGATGACTTTACCGCCGCTGGTAAGAACATTGCCTTAAAAGCCGCTCAGCGTAGACTAAAAAGCAGCCAAGTACAGGATGCAGGTATCTGTCATGGTAGTGCAGGTTTGGCTTTAATCTTTCAAGTCATAACACGCTATTACACCGAATCCACTCTTTCACAGGCTGCACAATATTGGTTTGAACATACATTAGCACTATATCAAACATCAGGACTCGACGGTTTTAATGCCGTGCGCGAACAAGATAATTCAAACTGCCGCCTACAAGACCATGGCTTACTTGGAGGCTATGCCGGTATAGGTTTAGTGCTATTGATGGCCTTCAACGTAGAAACTAATTGGCTAGATGCGCTTTTATTGACCAATAATTGATTTCGATGTATTGGCTATTTTTATAACAAGGGATTGTTTATGAGTGTAGAGGTTTTGCAAGCCGCGGATTTTTTTGTTATCCGGGCACCTAGATCAAGTTTGTCTCAACTACGAAAAATACCAACAGAGCCTACGGCCTTAGTAGATTTTCTCGCCAGTTGGTTAGCAAACCCAGCAGTACAAGAAGCCTTATATCTTGCAAGTCCTTCATTGATGGAACGATTACCTAATTGGCAACGGCAACCACACAGTAAAGCGGCAATTAAAATAACTAACTCCTTATTGAAATATTTTATTCGGTTTAGCTCTAGAGCGACGCCATTTGGGTTATTTGCAGGCGTAGCCTTGGGGCAAGTAGCAAATGAAACGCGCTTACAGTGTAATGCCATGCTGCGAGATAAGCGTCATACCCGCTTTGACATAGCCTATTTAACTGCAATTCGAGCCCAGTTAAGTGAACCAAATGAGGCCGAGAAGTGGCCGTTATTGTGCTATCAAGCAAATCCGACGTTGCAACAACAGAGCGATGGTCTGCATTATATTGAACCGTATTTTTCAGATACTGAGCAAAAATATCGTTTAAGTACCTTGGTATTAGATGAATATTTGCTTGCTATGCTGCAACTGGCGAAGAAGGAAGGGAGCTTTGCTTCGTTACAAGATGGATTTCAACAACTCTATCCTACGGCGAATACTGCAAGCATACAGGATTATATTAAGCAGTTACTTACTGCCGGTGTGCTGCAAGTCAAATTACCACTAACATTAACTTCTGGCTCCCCAGATCAAACTTTTATTACGGCGTTACAAAGTATGGGCGCTACAGACAGTGCTGATATATTGCAACGAGCTCTCACTCAGTTAAACAGCATGGATAAACAACCTGTTAACCCGCTTAAGCAATATCAAGAAATTTATCATAGCTTGCAAACACTGCCGTATCCTGTAAGCGAGAATCGCCTATTACAGACTGATATTTTGCGCTCATTTTCACAGTGCCAATTAGCACAAGCAGAAGTATCTGCCCTGATGCCTGCATTATTGGCATTATTAGCGATACGAAAACCTTATAAAACACCACTTAATGACTTTAGCCAAAAATTTGAAGCAAGATTTGGTAGCCAGTATGTGCCACTGTTGACCTTATTAGATGACGAAGTTGGTATTTCATTCTCCAGCGATATTGGCTACCACACTTCCTTGTTAGCGGGGTTAAATATCACCAATCGTCCCTCCCCCACACAAAATGTTATCGAACCATTGCAACAGACGATTATCGCTGCTCTAAGTGATGTAACCCCAAGCGAAACTGTGCTGAAATTAACAAGTGATTCGTTATTGTCTAAACATGAAAGTGCGACATTAATGGCTAAGTTACCCGCTTCCTTCGCGATTAATTTGTCAGCGTATCAACAAGAGGATGGCCGAGTTATTTACTATTATCATGGTTGCTATGGTCCTTCAGCAGCGAATTTACTCGGACGTTTCTGTCATTTATCAACAGATATGCTGCAACAGGTCAAACAACATTTATCTCAAGAAGAAGCGCATTCTCCAGAAGTCCTTTTTGCAGAAGTACTACATATGCCCGAGGGACGTCCAGGCAATGTCATCGCTAGACCGACATTTAGAGCCTATGAGATTGTTTTTCTTGCTGACAGTCACTTAGCAAATGAGTGGCAAATCCCAATCAGCGATCTATTTGTCTATCAAGAAAATAACACGTTATGTTTATGGTCACAGCGACTACAAAAAAGAATAATTCCCCGTTTATCCTCTGCCCATAATTTCAGTGATCGTAGTTTAGGGATTTATCGGTTTTTATGCTCACTTCAACATCAAAACTTACAAATGCCTCACTTCTCCTTACCTGATAGCCTGCATAAAGCAAAACGAGTTCCAAGGATCATGTTAGATAATCTGGTCCTGCAAGAGGCCCACTGCAATATTTCAGTAGCACTATTGAAACGCTTATGGCAAGAAGGCCAGTTTGTTGAATCCGATTGGCAACAACTGCAGAAAGAATATGGTTTAGAGCGTTATATGAGCTATGCCATAGCCGACCATGTGTTACTGATCGATCTGCAAAATAATATGATGTTCCAAATGTTGTTGGCAGAGGTAAATCATAAAAGCCACATTAGGTTGAATGAAGTGCTCGCGATGAAATACCAACCTTTACTGCAAGGGCCAGATGGCCCTTATCAACATGAAATAATTGTACCGCTGTCAAATAGTGCCGCAACCCCATACTTAGCACCACGCATAGCACCATTGACGAGCTCAACCAATGACAAGTGTAGGCATTTCGCGCCTGGCTCAGAATGGCTCAGTGTCAAATTGTATGCAGGGCAAAGTAGTGTGGAGCAACTGTTACTAAAGCAATTGGCACCATGGCTAACGCAGATGCAGCAAGATGGTGTGCTCAAACATTGGTTCTTTGTACGCTATGGCGATCCTGATTGGCATCTACGGCTACGATGTTTTGGGGAGCCGGAACGATTATATGGGGAGTTACTACCCGCACTAAATCGCTTATTAACGCCATCTCTAGCCAGTGCAGGCTTACATTGCATTGAGTTGTTCACTTACAGGCAGGAGACAGAACGTTACGGGGGTGAGCATATGATGCCTTTGGCTGAGCACTTTTTCTGTTTGGACAGCCAGTTTGTGTTGCAGGCAATATTATTCAGTCAACAAGATGACAGCTTGAGGTGGCGCTTAGCCATTTTAGCGATAGATTTAATTTTAACTCAATTCGATTATTTACCCGCCGAGAAATTTACACTGATCGATAATTTGCGGACAGGATTTGCACAAGAATTTAAAGAAGGCTTAGAGTTACGCCAGCAAATGGGCGATAAATATCGATACTATCAGTCACAATTACAACAAGATCGCCAATTATTAGATTGGCATAACCAAGCTATTGAGCCATTCAAACAACAAATTCAGCAGAGTTTACAGCAGTTTTCATCTTCGATTACAGCATGTTGTCAGGCAATGTTGGCATTATTTGAGTCCCAACAAGCAAAAGGTAGTCGCGATAGTTTACTAGGCTCATTATTACATATGTTTACTAACCGTTTATTCAAGGCTTATGGTCGAGAGCAAGAGTTTGTCGTTTATGACATGTTACGCCGTATCTATCTAAGCCAGCGCGCACAACCAGTACGAGGTTTATCGCAATGAGCGATTTATTTCGAAAAGAAGTTGTCGTGCAGCAACAGCAAAGATTACAAGGAGAAGTAAGTTTAACCCAGCCAGTTAGTTTTATTGGTTTCACAGTATTGATTAGCACGCTTTTTTTATGTGCATTACTATTTTTGTATTTTAGCGAGTATCAACGCAAAGAACATGTGCAAGGTTCTATCGAGCCAGCCAATATGGCGATTCGTTTGCCCACCCCTAGATCAGTCAACGCAGGGCATCTTTTAGTACAAGTTGGCGAGCAAGTGCAGCAGAATCAACCTTTAGTACAACCGCTGAACCTCCCAAATACGATGGGAAAATCATTTTTACTAAAAGCTCCTTTTACAGGAACGGTTACCGAAGTTTTATTGCCGTCTGGAGAGGATATCGGCCCATCAAAACCCTCAATATCGTTATTACCGCAACCAGAAACCTTGTTCGCAATTGTATATATACCCTCAAGAGTTATAGGACAACTCACATTGGGGCAGGAGCTACAAATGCGCATAGAGGCACTTCCCTATCAACATTTTGGTGTGCAAACAGCCACTCTAGTTGAGATAGGAAGTCAGCCTATAACCATAAATGAATCGCAACCCTTATCGGAGCCGAGTTATAGAGCCGTTTTAGCATTGACGGAAGACGCAAAAAAATTGCCACTGAGAGCAGGTATGGGATTAGAGGTTGATATTAGCTTCGCGCCACGCAGACTGTTGGAGTGGTTGTTTACACCAAATGTTGATGATAAGGGTCAAAACTAATGGCAACACTGCAAGAGAAGCTTAGAACTTGGTCTGGCCGCCGCTTACCCATGATCGTTCAAACTGAGGCAGCAGAATGCGGCTTAGCCTGTGTAGCTATGGTGGCCAGCATGCATGGCTATCAAACTGATTTAAATAGCTTAAGACAACGTTTTTCGCTATCGCTAGAAGGCTGTACCTTACTGGATCTGATGCATATTGCAGAGCAGTTGCAACTCAGTAGCCGCCCACTGAAAATTGAATTAGAAGAATTATCCGACTTAGCTACGCCATGTATCTTGCACTGGGATCTCAATCACTTTGTGGTACTAAAGTCAGTGAACACTCAACACTGTATTATTCATGACCCAGCTTTAGGAGTGCGGCGAATATCCCTAACAGAAGTGTCAAAATCATTTACTGGTATCGCTTTAGAATTGACACCGACAGCTACATTTACTGCAGAACAAGCTAAACAATCACTAACATTCTCATCCTTTTTTTCTAAGATCACTGGTTTAAAGCAATCGTTAGGGTTGTTACTCAGTTTGTCCGTTTTTTTACAGCTGTTTATTTTAGCCTCACCTTATTACATTCAACTCGTGGTAGACGCCGTTATTATCAGTAATGATGGTCAGTTGCTATTAGTGTTGGCATTAGGCTTTGCTTTGTTACTATTATTTGATGTTGCCACCAATGCTTTACGCAGCTTAGTACTACTGAATTTCAGCAGCCAACTTAGTGTGCAGCTAGCCAGTAACCTCTTCCATCACTTAGTGCGGCTACCATTGGCCTATTTTGAAAAACGTCATATGGGAGATCTGGTATCACGATTTGGTTCTTTAAGGCAATTACGGGAACTGCTGACTACCGGCATTATTGAAGCCATCATTGATGGTTTTATGGCGCTAGGAGTTCTATGCATGATCTTCTTTTACAGCCCGTTATTGTCTCTCGTCGTGCTAGTGGCAGTGCTAGCATATTACGCCTTGAGATTAGCGTTATATCGGTCCTTACGCTTAGCCTCAGAGCAGCAAATTCTAGCTTTAGCAGGTGAACAATCTAACTTTATGGAAACGATCCGAGCAATTCAAACGGTTAAGCTATTTGGTTTTGAAAGTCAGCGAGAAGCGATTTGGCAAAATCACTATGTTAAAGCAACGAACAGGACCATTACGCTCGGGAAATATGAAATTTCGTATCAAATAATGAACAAATTGTTATTTGGTACAGAAAATATTGTAGTGATCTATCTTGCTGCAGAATTAGTAATGGCGGGCAGTTTTACCACAGGAATGTTATTTGCATTTATTGCCTACAAAGCCCAATTTATGGAGCGTATGAGCAAGTTGATCGAAAAGTTAATTGAATATCGCATGCTGAGTTTACATTTTGAACGGATTGCAGATATTGCCCTAACAGCCAAAGAGCAAACTTATCCACCACAACCAATGCTGCATAAAGTGGCCGGAAATATCTGTCTACAACAGGTTAGTTTTAGTTATAGCTCCGTCGCTGAGCCAGTGCTATACAATTTAGCATTACAAATAAACGCCGGTGAGTCGGTTGCAATTATAGGTCCATCCGGTTGTGGTAAGAGTACTTTAATGAAACTGTTATTAGGGCTATTAACACCAACCGAAGGTGAGATTTTAATCGATGACATACCATTGGTGAAATTAGGATTAGCTCAATATCGCCAGCAAGTCGCAGCTGTAATGCAAGAAGACCGATTACTTGGTGGGACAATAGAAGATAATATTACTTTTTTTTCGGAAAAAATTGATGTCGAAAAGCTCACTCGTTGTGCACAAATGGCAGCAATACACCAAGATATTTGTCAAATGCCAATGGGCTATAAAAGTTTAATAGGCGATATGGGCTCAGCACTATCCAGTGGGCAAAAACAACGGTTAATTTTGGCAAGAGCGCTGTATCGGGAACCGAAGATTTTATTTATGGATGAAGCAACAAGTCACTTAGACATTGTCACTGAGTCTGTTGTTAATCAAGCGATGAAAAAATTGAATATCACCCGAGTGGTAATCGCCCATCGGCCCGAAACCATTAAAGCTGCAGATAGAGTCATCGATTTAACACAACTTCTACAGCGACCAGCAATTAACAAAGTAAGTTAAATAAAATCAAAATATTGCAGAATTGTTTATGCACTCTATCGACTTAAGCGTGTCAGAAGGCTACTTTTATAGTAACACCCGTGATTCAGAAAATAACTTGGTCAATTCGATAGTTGAGTTACTTATGACATAACTGACAAGAATAGACCTAAGATAAGCAAGCACCTAAAAGCTTGTTATTATCAGATAGAGATTCACTCTTCTACGTTAATCACATGAATGAGAGCAATGTATAGGGGATTAAGACAAATTGCAGACGCAAAAAAGCCAGCTTATTCAGCTGGCTTCATTACATCTCAATGAGATAATTAGGCGCTTGGCGATGACCTACTCTCACATGAGGGTGAAATCATCGCGCTATAAATACGGAGTATTTAGCATGATTGAACGCGAAGAAGCTTGTCTTCGTAGCCGGGGAGTCCGCTTAGCGGCGGGCGACCGCCATGGATGGTGGAAGTGTCAATATTGGAGGAACATTTATTGACCGACATCGAGATAAGTTTTCGCGAAGCGTATAAACACAAAAGCCCTAGCGGTTTAGGCTAGGGCTTTGGTGTTTATTTGGATGCTTGGCGATGACCTACTCTCACATGGGGAGACCCCACACTACCATCGGCGCGTTTGCGTTTCACTTCTGAGTTCGGGATGGGATCAGGTGGTTCCACAAGGCTATTGTCACCAAGCAAATTCTGTTTATTACCGTGTCCATCTCTGGACCACGTTAATAATAATTTGAAAAGCTGATTTGCTTTTTGAGTCCACACTTCATTAAGTGTTTATATTCTGTCTAAGTTCGCTTAGCAAAACCCATCTGGG
>NZ_JAKKRY010000025.1:0-40023 GCF_025653795.1 Shewanella sp. SM73 | reverse complement strand
GAATGGCGAGTACTGATGGCGCTCTACAAGCCAAGGGCGCACAAAGGCAAAGAGGCACCAAATATGAAGTGGGCCTATCAGTCTCTGGCGAAATTAGGCGGCTTTAATGATAGCAAGCGCACGGGAATGGCTAGCTGGACCACGATTTGGGAAGGATGGGATGATCTTCAGGCTCAAGTAAAGGGCTATCGATTAGCCAAAGCCCTTTTTGAAGCCGGAAAAACGCTATGAGATCTGATCAAGAGACAGTCCCTACCCTGTTCGGTGTCTCCCAGCTTGATTAGCAGCGTTCGGACTATGCCAGCACGAGCAGTTAATTGATCGACTGTCAGATTTTGGTAGGTACTATTCGCGATCGATAGAGCATGGATCGATAATGTCTGGAACTCTTGCTTGTCAGCCTCCCGGGTAGTTTGTCTCCCTTTGGTATATTCGTTATAGGCATCGGTTGCTTCATACAAGGCTGCGGTCACTTGTTCTGAACCTGTGCGCACGGTGCCGTAGACAACGTCAGTCAGCCCGCCTGAACTGTCAAAATTGGCGGTAAAAGAGTTGCTTTCCCCAAGATGATTCTTGAATGGCAGTATGGCCACATAGCCAAACTCTGGCGCGGTAATAAACCCACTGAACAGCAAGGACCCTGCGGATGCATTACCTTTTTCCGTACGATTTAGTTTAAGCTGGCGCGTGCCAAAAGTTGAATAATACAACCCAAAATAATCATTTTTCGGCTGGACCGTTGTTTCTTTCTTCAGATAATTTGAAGCCGTATTCTCAATGCTTAACTTGAAACTGTATTTGACGGCCATATTCTCAGCGAGGTAATTCCTGCGGCTGGAATCATTAGAGTAAACCCATGGAAGGAAGTCTTCCAGTCTGTTAGTGATCTCAATGCTGGCATCTGCAATTTTCGCCGTATCGTAGGTGTATTCGCGCTGCAGAGTGATCTTCTTCTGGAACTTCTCGAGGGCTAAAGATGCCTGCGAAACCGCTTTTTGTGCGGCAAGTACCGCTTGCTCTTGTACAGTGGTATCCCCCTTGGCTGCAGCTAACTTCTTCTGCTGTTTATTTAGCTCTGTAGTTTTACTTAGCACCGTGGCCGTGAGTGAATCCATCACTACCGACACAATAGGTTCTTGGCTGAGTTCGGGAATACACATCCCTTTGGGTTCAAAACTTTTTACTATCTCCTTTGGAGGACTGGCTAATGAGATTGGTATTCCTTGAGAAATGGCTGCAATATTGACAATGGTTTTCACGGCGGCCATGCCCAACTCAATAGATTTATCATCGGCATTGGTTGCAAAAGACTTAAGGAGCCCATTGGGATGCATAAACACTGTCATCCCCCAGTCTTTGGTAAATTCATGCAGTTCTTCAGGGTCTACTACGAACACCTTAGTGAGATCGGGGTGAGCAGTTTGTTTGACTGTAGCTGTGGTCTGATAATCAAAATCAAGTATACCTTTGTTCATTTGACAATAAAGCAGCTTGTGAGTCAGCGTAACAACTTGACTCGATGCCGGTAAGTAGTAGACAAGTCCTTGTTGGGCATATTTAGCGTTGTCAGAGTTGCTAATTGTAACGACTGTTGTCTTGAGGGTACTTGTACAGCCAGAAAGTAACAAAATGGCGGCAGCGATTCGCGTCGTATGCATCGTGAATTCCTTTTCAATGAGTAATAGGGACTACTCATTAAAAATAATATCTCATTCAGGATCTAGCAAACTTAATGCTACTTAACCGGCGCCATATAAGCACAACCTAATTCGTTATCGGGCGAAAACGTCTCTCATGCGTGGCAATAGTGCTTCTATATTCGGGTCCATCAGCTCAAATTCGATTAGTTTGTTGGCAGGCGTGCGAAACGGGGTACCGGAGAGTATGCCTTCACGGAAGAGAGCAACAATGGCCTGATCGATGTCGCGGCGCTCGTATTGCTGGATATCGACAGGGGCATACCAAAAGCCGTCTTGGTGGAGCCATGTCTCTGTTCCTAATTTGTCGAAAAAGGCCCCTAACGGGAGTGCTGTGTCATCGCGCATTTCAAAAATGCTGTGGACGGCCGCGGTGAGATACTTTGGGAGCAAGCGACGTGAATGCGCAGTGGGTTTGAATAGCATAAACTTCTCCTACCGGTTGGAATTATCCTATTAAAGCACCTAGGGATTGCTTTAGGCAAATCAGGAAGGGGCAAAAATGGCCAACACTGCAAACCGGTAGTGGCGCCGTATCATCCAGTCTCGTTTCAGTGGTGCTTAGCCGATGGCCATAACGTCACAGAATCCTGTTACGCTTTAACCGTCGGTATATCGGACCAACGAGTAGTGTATTGAGGTGATAGAAATTCTCGGCGCATAGTCCAATGCTGATCACTCCCCTGTGCAGCAATATACAACACATCACGGCCATAGCGATTATTCAGACTATCAAAGATTTTCATTAAGTTAGGGTCGCTCTTGGGCGCATTAAATAAGTCATATTGCACTGAGGTTTTAGGGCAAAGATCAATCAGGCCTACACCAATACGGTAATAGCGCACACCAGGGCGATAGAGGTTTGATAGCTCGCGGCTAACCGCGGCGCACAGTTCACGACTGTCATCAGTGGCACAAGTAAACTGAACAAGCCTTTTAAAATACATAGGCTGTGGATCATGTGTCGAGTTGGCAGCAAACACGACCATTGTTTTACACAATGAGCCTTGTTCTCGAACCTTCGCACCGGCAATTGCGGCATGCTTTGCTAACGCTTGGTGTAAATGTTCCCGGGTACATATTCGTTCGCCTAGGCTGCGGGTGGAAAATATTTGCTGCTTATCTGCTTTGGTGACATCCCACGTTTTACAGATCTGCCCATTGAGTTCTCGCACTGTTCGCTCTACATCGATAGAAAAATGTTGTCGTGCTACTTTCGGCGCCAGTTGTGCCAAATCATAGGCAGTATGCACACCCAGTAATCCCAGTTTTACCGTTAGTTTGCGGCCAATCCCCCAAACCTCATCAACTGGCATCGATTTTAATATCTCAATACGCTGCGCATCGTTATCAATAACGCAAACACCTTTATATTGAGCCAATTGTTTCGCGGCATGATTAGCCAATTTCGCAAGGGTTAATGTCTCACCAACACCCACGCAAACAGGTAAACGGCACTCACGCCAAACAGCACGGCGCAACAGGGTACAATGGGCGTTTAAATCTGGGATTGCTGCACAGTGTTGAAATGACACAAACGACTCATCAATAGAGTACACGTATTGCTCGGGCGCAAACCGTCCGATCACTTGCATCATTTTTGCCGATAGATCGGCATAAAGTGCATAATTAGATGAAAACACCTGCACATTATGTCGTCTACATAGATGTTGCTGCTCAAAGTAAGGAGCAAATTTCTTCACGCCAACGGACTTGGCCGCGCGGTTGATTGCCACACAACAGCCGTCGTTGTTACTGAGCACAATCGCGGGAAGTCCGCGCAAGTCGGGCCTAAACACCATTTCGCACGACACATAAAATGAATTGGCATCAATCAGTCCGTACATGATTGACTCAGATATTGTTCAAGTAAGCTTGAATGCTCATGAAGTCGAATAGACTTGATGATCACCCCTTCCACCGAGAAGGTATCTGCATCATCGATAGAAACGGACGTCATATTTTGCTGCTGATCAATCGAAACCAGAAGCCGGCGCTTTTCATCAAGGAGCTTTACGGTAAATTCTCCGTTATAGCTGGCAACAACAATAGAGAGATTGCGGCGCTTGGCAGCACGGTCAATCACCAGTATATCGCCATCATAGATCCCAACCCCTTCCATTGAGCGGCCCGCAGCACGACCAAACCAGGTCGAGCTAGGATGCTCAACAAGCAGCTGATCAAGACTAAGGGGTAATTCAACGTAATCCGCTGCAGGACTTGGAAAACCCGAAATTCCCGCACTCGCATGGCATATTATGAGTTTCATACTTGCAAACCACTGTATAAATAATCAGTAATAATAGCAGTATTTATAAAAAATTTGAAAATTTAGATCAGACCTTGTGGGAGAGTAATAAAAATTCTATCCTGAACAATCAAGTACCCCTGCTCGTACCGTTTTAGATGAAACATGACCGAAATTCAAAATTGATTGATGATCCATCTGGTGCTTGATAGAAGAAAGTAATTATGAACCTCATCCCCTTTGGTTTACGCAGTGATGGTGTATATATCGATGTGGAAGAAGCAACTCGGGGTAAGTCCTGCGATTGTGTTTGCCCATCGTGCGGCATAGCCTTACTCGCTCGGCTGGGAGAGGTTAATGCCCCCCACTTTGCCCATGACTGCAAAGAAGTAAGTAAGGAAGAAATTGAGGCTTGTAAATTCTCGTTCTATGTCTCAGTGCGCTACATGCTTAAGCAGCTGTTTAAGGAGCAAGGCCTGTTAATGTTGCCGCCTCTTGATGTTGACCTGGATGGCGAAAAGCACGTCATTACTAAAAACACTAGAATCACCTATGAACTGAAGGATTTAGCGCAAGATACCTATGTTAATAATGTGAAGGTTGACATGGTTATAGCGGTATCTGAACGTAAGTTATGCCTTTACATATCCCACCCGGGACGCCCAGCGCCGATATATGATGACTTACGAAAGGACAAGCATACGGCGGTGTTAGAGCTAGAATTAATTCATTTCGCGAAGTTATTCAGCGAATCACACAGGCTAAAATCGGCTAAACAGTTGCTACAGGATTGGGTTGAGTCATCTATCAAGGGGAAGCATTGGATCTACAACCCAAGACGCAGCGCATGGCTTGAGTATCAACGAACTAAAGAAAAACCTGCCGAATCACCCAAGTCCACATTAGACAGAATTAAAGAGCAGATTGCTAAGACGGAGACCTGCAAATATCACTGTGTATTTTGTAAATTGGATTTTGAAGGCAGTTCGTTACTCAACCGCTGCCCAAAGTGTAATGACTATTTGTGTGTTATACGAAAACATCTAAATAGCGTCACATCCACTGCTGCAAAAGGAAAGTACCGCTATCGATGATAACAATGCCGTTGTTAGAGCAGTGAAATCGTATAATTGTGAGGGTTAAACCATGATTTCCGGCCAGTTTCTAAACTTCTTACCAAAAACCAATCTTCAGACTTAAGGTGTTCTGGTAATTAGTTCTCAATAGTTTTGTGCTGTCCGTCGTCAGTAATCACTTTCTCTGGTTTAGGTAATACTTCAAACTCACGACGTCGCACTGGAAATTCAACTAGAGAACTGTCTAAATCCTCAAATGAATATGCTTCTGAAACTGCAAAAAATTTTTGGCCAATTTGCATAATCTTCAACCTTTATTGATTGTTCTTACAAGAGCTTGTATTGAAGGACTTTAACATTTGGGAGCACGATTGAGTCACTGAAGATTTCAATGTTGAAATGGCGTAGAAAGTAATTAATCGTCACGCGGTGTTTACCACCAGCCAAGTAATACTTTCCATCCAGTTTTGCGAGCCAAACTCCGGCATCTTTGGGCCAATTGTCATCACAAAAATACTTCTGTGATTCCTCGAGACGCTTTAAGTAATCCGACATTCTTGAGTTACTATGGCCATCTAATAATTCTCCCCAAGTAATAGCTGAAACCATCGTAAAATCATGGCCTACTATTAGCGAGTATGGGACCGTTTCACGGGTAACCTCACAATTGAGCTTTTCAATTTTCCACCCCATTTCAATTTCAATGTCGAATAGGTTCCGCAATACAAAGTCACTCAGCGGAGCGGGTTGAATAGCATTTAACTCTCTCAGATTTGTCTTCAATTCAATTTATTCCTTGCATGTGTCACCGGCGTTTATCGTCTATTAGGAATGAACAAACGCTTCCGCGGCTTTAATCTCTGTAAATACCTAACAATTATTATCGCTTTTCATGATGCGACGAGTGTTTGGTTCATCGTAAGGTTTCATATCCCAGTATTTAGGGGTTTCCGCCCGCAGCTCCGCGGCAATCCGTGCTCTTGCTTGTCTTCCCCCTTGCTTGCATGATGGCCTAAGTTAAATTATTTTAGCATCGGTTGTGCTGGGACTTATCATTTGGTGCTAATGTCTTGCCCAGAAATACATTTGGAAATCTTTTGCTCAGGACGAAACAATGTTACGTGAGATGTTCAACTTCAATAGTGCTAGTGACACTGTGAAAACCTATGTATTACGCTTACGCCGTGCTAAGCACATGGAAACTTTGGAAGTGATGGTTGAGCGCATGGAGGCTGATGCGAAAAACGCCGTCGAACGTGCTGACATCGCCCATGCATACAGCATTAGGGAAATGGAAATATCTAATAGTATTTATTAACCATAAATAACCACTTATGGCAAATGAAGGCTGGCTAGCAGTATTCAGTTTAGGGGTAACCCTAACGCTACTATCGCTATTGCGCGACTGGTTATTTCCCACTATTGGGCGAGGTTTGTTGTTTCGTGTTTATGCGGGCCCAGGTGTATTAGTCCATGAACTCAGTCATACTCTTACTGCAATTCTGGTTCGGTTTACTATTACCCAAGTATCCTTTTTCTCACCACAGCCTGACGGTACACTTGGCTTTGTGGAGTACCTGTAGGAGAGGTTAAGATTCATACTAAACAGTCAAGTAATCCTGTTAGTACCGTTTTAGATTAAACGTGACCAGAAATATAGATTCATACTGATTGCTACAAGCAAGTCTAAATCGAGCTACAACTTAGCATTAAAGTATCAAACTGGTCATATCTCGCTTTGGGACATAACCGTTTTAGAAATGGCAGCGTATTTATAAGAACACTGCCATCAAGTATAATACTTTATTACTTGATTATCGATTTACGCTTGGCATCTGCTAGCCAGTCCGAGAATTCCATCAAAAGCTTGTCATAAAGCATATTGTCCGACACCGTTTTGAAGTTATCAATAGGGAAAAAGTCAGTATTATCAAGAAGACGATCGGTGAAATCGTCGAGCTCTTCTAAAACACCGTAGTTGTGCCCACCAAGACCTACAAACTTCCAGAAAATTGGGTAATTGGCCGACTCGCGGATTGCATCTTTGATAGCTCTTGTCTTAGTGATTCCACCATCGGTGATGAAGACAACAAACACTGGTTCAAGGCTGTTTTTGAAGTGCTTAATAACATCAGCCATTACAGGTGGCTCATTATTTACCCCACCAAGCGTCGGCAATAATTCGAATAGCCCACGTTTACCCGAGTTTTGGATGCCAGAGATATAACCTTTAATGTTACTTAGCGACACATCAGGGTATTTTTTGTGGCGTTCGCCAAATCCCCAAACTTCCATCTGTCCATCATCATCAAACTGTGTTGCCAAGACAGTAATTCGCTCTAAAACAGCTTGAACATTACCTTGCTTGAATTGCTGAGTCATAGAACCAGATGCGTCGAGAACGAAGGCGACCTTAGCCTTAACATGCTCTAGTTTGTGCTTAGCCAAACTAATACTCACTGGTTTGGCTAGGCTGATAAGATGCGGCGCCTGCTCCTGTAGCTTTTTCTCCAGGCTTACCCCCGCAGGCGGCTTAGACGCCTCTAGAATGGGGGTAGGTGCAGGTGTTGGCTCATCATCCACATCGACACCATAGTTTGTCGCTAATGCCGCTAAGCCGCCATTAAACCCCATTCCAAGCGCTTTAAACTTCCATGCGCCGTTATGCCGGTAAATCTGCCCGACGATCAATGCTTTCTCGCTGCGATTGTCCAATGGCACATTGAAATTAGCCTGTCCATCCACCTTTAAGCTAAGACTGGCAAGATGCCCGACCGTACTGCTTCCATCCACTACCATGGTCAAAGCAATCTTATCTACAGTGGGCTCGACCTTTGCAGTGTTCACAACATAGCGGCCACCTGTAGGTGTCCTGCTATAAACAACCGCCCCATTGGTTGATTCTGGCTGATTGTAAAAAATGAAGTCACTATCACTTCTCACTTTGTCTTGGTTCGTCAACAAGAAGGCTGAGGTATCCACTTCACCCGCAAAGTTTACGCCGGGCTGATAGCTCATATCGATGACAAGTTCGCTACCACTTAAGCCAATGTTTTGACCTGAAATAAGTTCCATATTTTTCCCCTAACTCGACTCTTATTAATATCCTAAATCACCGCCTCGGCTGACTTTAGTTCTAGCTTGCAAAGCCATTAAGCACTCATCACGCTTTTGCTTATTGGTGAAATTTATTTGACGTGAACCAAATGCACCATGAATATAAAAGTTGACCCCTTTTTCCCGAGTGATATTGGTGATGTCCTTAACAGGAATTTCTTCACACTCTCCCATTCGTCTTAGAAATTGAAGTCGCAGATTTTCGCTTGCACTTGCGTTCGCAAGATCAACTGGGATTATCATTCTATTAGAATCGTCATTGAATATAACGCCTAAATATCGCACAGCCACACGCTGGGCAAGCTTACAGACCGGGTAAATACCTAGCGCTAGAAGCATGGCATCCAGACCGAGGATAACCTTTTGGTAGTCTGGGCCCACAAGTCCTGATAATTGACTCGTAGCATAAAACATAATGATCAACGTTGTGGTAATTAAGCCTACACTATACAAAATGCTTTTGATTAGTTGAGCGCTATCAAATACCCGTTGAGCATTGCTCGTCGAAAAATAGTTTTTCTTCAACTTCTTATAATGAAAGAATGACACAAACATAAACGGTAAAAATAGTAAAACTCCTGCCACCATAAAGAAGAGTTTTACCGACTCATCATTCGCTTTTCTTCTCGCCATATTTTTCCCCATACTGCTTTATAAAAAAAGGGCAAACTCCGTTGTGTTTGCCCTTTGAGGATTAAGTTATCTGCGAATTAAGACAGATTTACGCCGTGGGCTGTAGCGAGTGCCTGGAGGCCACCAGCGAAACCTTGACCAACGGCTTTGAATTTCCATTCTGTACCGTGTAGGTATAGCTCACCGAAGATCATTGCGGTTTCAACAGAAGCATCTTCTGACAAGTCGAAGCGTGCCAGCTCAACTTGGCTATCGTTGTTTGCAACGCGAATGTAGCCATTGCTCACCATGCCAAAGTTTTGCTTGCGTTGTTCTGCTTCGTGAATGGTAACAGCGAAAACCAGCTTCTTGACGTCCGCAGGGATCTTGGTTAAATCGATTTTAATCTGCTCGTCATCACCGTCGCCGGCACCAGTACGGTTGTCACCTTGGTGTTCAACAGAACCACATTGGCTATTTTTTTGACCGTAGAAAACGAAACCTGCATCAGACAGCACTTTACCGTTTTCACCAACCATGAATACTGAGGCGTCTAAATCGAAATCAGTTCCATCTGTAACGCGCTGATCCCAACCTAGACCCGCTAACACAACTTTCAAGCCTGCGTCAGCCTTGGTTAAAGAGATGTTGCCGCCTTTAGCTAAAGATACACCCATTTTAAAGCTCCTAATGTTTAGGGAATTGTCCCTGTAATACGGGGGGGCCCCGCTTTAGATTTAAATTGTTATACGCCCAACTGATTAGTTGGCAGAAACTCCGTACTCTGCACAAACTGAAGACAAGCCGCCTTTGTAGCCTTGGCCTACAGCTTTAAACTTCCACTCGCTGCCATGACGGTATAGCTCAGCGAACAACATTGCAGTTTCAGTCGAAGCATCTTCTGACAGGTCAAAGCGAATAATTTCCTTGCCTGATTCTTCATTAACTAGGCGTATGAACGCGCCGCTCACTTGGCCAAAGTTTTGACTACGAGCCGCAGCATCGTGGATTGTTACAACAAACACGATTTTAGCTACATCAGCAGGCAGAGTATCTAGATTGACCTTTAGGCTTTCGTCGTCACCGTCGCCGGCACCCGTACGGTTATCTCCGGTGTGTTCAATCGCACCACCAGCAGCACGCATGTTGTTATAGAACACGAAATCTTCTGGCGAACGCACTTTGCCATTTTCGCCGAGTAAAAATGCTGAAGCGTCTAAGTCGAAGTCTTGACCGTCAGTAGAGCGAGCATCCCAACCTAAGCCAACCAGTACCTTTTTCATGGTAGGGTCGGTTTTAGTTAGTGATACGTTGCCACCTTTAGATAGAGAAACAGTTGCCATTTATTAATTCCTTTTTCGATTTGGAGATTTGAACAGTTATTTACTTAGCTTCGGCTTCGTCATTCTCAGGGAATACGAAACTTGCAAACACACCACAGAACAAGACGACCCCTACTACGGCTAAACTTGCCATTGCGGAGATTGTATATTCATGGTGGAAGATGTGCGCGGTTGCATTCAGACCAAGTTTTAAGGCAATGAAGAACAACAGCACGATTACCGCTTTTTCAAGATGCACTAGGTACTGCTTTAGTGCTTCCAGAACGAAATACAAAGTTCGCAGGCCAAGAATGGCGAACATCATGGCACTGTATACAATTAGAGGCTCTTTGCTTACCGCGATAACAGCAGGCACAGAGTCAAACGCAAACATCACATCCGACAATTCTACCACGGCCAAACACAGCATTAGCGGTGTTGCGTAGTAGGCCGCTTTACCAACACGTCCCACTTGAACGTCTGCGTTTTCAGGTTTGGCAAGTTCTGCGTCCACTTCTGACTGCTTCAGCAAGAAGGCATGGCTAGTTAACTTAGGCCAAATGGGGAAAAAGCGTTTAACCAAGCGATAAGCCAAATGTTCCGAGTAATCTTCGATTGCATCGTCATCGTCACCACTTCGCAGCATCATGACAGCTGTCCAGCAAACGATTACAGCAAATACCATCTCAACCCATGGTCCAAGTGATAACAAGCTAGTACCGATTGCGACGAATATACCGCGGAATACGATTGCACCAATCACGCCCCAGTACAGAACGCGGTGACGATAACCATCTGGCACAGCAAACCAAGAGAAGATTGCCATCATGACAAACAAGTTATCAACTGATAGCACCTTTTCAAGCGCATAGCCGGTCACGAACAAGCTCGCCACTTCTGCGCCATGATTGGCGTAAAGGAAACCTGCAAACGCGAACGAGATGACTACCCAAAAAATCGACCACATTACTGCGCTTTTCAGTTGGATAGGTTTATCATCCCTGTGCATGAACAGGTCGATAAGGATCGCCCCTACTGAAAGTAGCAGAAAGACGGCTACAGTCTCTGGTGGGAAGCCTATATGCGTTGAACTCATGTATTTCGTTCCTTAATTACTACTATTGATAGTCAGACGGGTCTAGTCCTAGAGCTAAACTAATCTCTTTTACAGCGGCCTTCTCGTATTCATCGAAGTCGCCATCACTCTTCGCTACAGCAACACCTACACGCAGTGCTAACTGAGCAGCCCCACCATCGCTCTTTAACGCAACGATGTATTTCAAGGCTTCACCTTTACCAATATCTGCATCGAACTCGAAGCCAGAGATAATTTTTTGGAAAAAAGCAATCACTTCGTTAGTGTCGAAGACTTTAAGCTCGTCGGAGTTTTTGATAAACCCGACCATCTTCTGTTTTTCTTCACTGCTTACACCGTTAGATGAAGCGGCGATAAATGCACAAACGGCAACTGTACCTTCCATGAATTTTTTATTCTTGAAACGAGTTACCTGGTTTGCTAACTCGGTACGGCCTGTGTTTACCGCACTACGCACTTTATCTAAAAATGACATTATGCCTTCTCCTAGTTTGATTTGGTTATTTGCTGCCAGCTTTCCAGCGAAAGCCCCAGTCAAAAGCTTCATCCATTTGCTGGTGACCTGTAAAATAACGGTTTATACGCTCAACCTTGATTGTGCCTCCGTTATTAATCAGTCTTGCAATGGCACACATGCCATGACCTGAATGGCCTTCCGTGAGTCGAGTTTCAATAGGAGGTTGTCCCTCCAAATGAATAGTCACCACGCCATCGGTGCTTTCCCAATTAGGCACACCCTCGTAAATGAATGCAAACACGAGCACTTCACTGATGTTTTCCCATTGATTGCCGTTGACGAATAGCCATTCACCATCGGTACTATCACCGGTACGATCATCATCTTGCAACTCGACAAAGGGTGAATGATTCAGACTTCCGAATCCGTTACCTAAAGCCTGTATCACATTGCGACCACCGTCATTAGTTCTTACGAACGCGCCGAGGTCGAGGTCAACACCATTGTCACGTTTAAACAGTGAGAAGCCTTTATGAGTTGAGCCTCGGTGCCAGTTTAGGTTAATGCGAATTTTGCCAAACTTGTCACCTTGCTTGGTCAAACTTATTGTTGGCTTGTCCTTGCTTAGTGTCACCTTCTGCAAACTGATCGTTGGTGTTGGTATTGGTGTTGGTTTTGGCGCAGGTTCATCCGCGACATCGACCCCAAAATGTTCTGCTAAAGGCTTTAGACCTCCGTTAAAACCTTGAGACACGAAGCGGAATTTCCATTCTGCATTGCGTCGGTATAACTCACCCAAAATCAACGCGGCCTCACTGCGACCATTCATAGGTACGTCACAAGTGATTAAGACGTTACCGCCTTGCTCCACCTGAATTTTCAGGGTTCGTAGATTGCCAATCACTTGTCCGCCATCTACTGTTGCGGTGAATGCAATTTTTTGAACTGCCGCATGAATAGCGCCTAGGTTCACGTTGAAGGAGGTGTTTAGCGACCCACCTTCCAGTGTGATTGCGCCATCATCACTTCGAGGCTGGCCATAGAAAACCATATCAACGCCGTCTTGCACTTTATTGTTTTCATAAAGGCGGAAAGCGGACACATCAACATCGCCGCCAGAGATTACTCTCACAGTTAGCGGCAGTGTTGGAACGGGGGCGTTACCCCCTTGGATAAGATCCATTAGCGCACCAACGCTGAAACGATTTGATCCATCATGTCGTCAATGACTTGACCACGGCAAGGTAAGCCATGAGCAGTAAATTTCCACTCGCCGCCACTACGTTCAAGGGCTGCGATCAGAATGCCAGTATGCTGACCTTGTTCGGTCAAGGTGTACTTAGCCAATTCTTTGCCGCTTTGGTCTACAACGCGACAAAAAGCGTTTTCGACATCATTAAAAGTTTGACCGCGGAAACTGTTAACAGTGAAAGCTAAATGCTCTACGTTTGCTGGTAAGCGAGTTAAATCAATGCTGATGCTCTCATCGTCGCCATCACCCTCACCCGTAAGGTTGTCGCCGCTGTGCTTAACAGAGCCACACTTAGACTTTAATTGACGGAACCAAACTGTATCGAGTCGGTTACCGCGAGCGTCCATTAAAACTACGCTGGCATCGAGGTCAATAGAATCGCCGCCACCTAACAGCTTTGCAAAAAAACCTGATTTTTTTAGTGGATCCCAACCTAAGCCGAATTTAAGGCTAGTTAAGGGGGAACCTGATTGCTTGGCTAGTGAGACCGACTGCTTTTTTTCCAAAGAAATTGAAGCCATTTTCATTCCTTATTTTTTTGGGTTTAAAAACTACGTTTTTAATCTTTACCTTCCTAGGTCTAGGTCGGCTTTCAATAGGCAATAGGGGTGAAACATGTTCATTCCAACCTACCTTTGATGTGTCCATTTTTAACCAGAGTTAGATCTAAGTCAATCATAATTTGATTGACTACTCTCACATTTAATAATAAAGTTCGTGTCATCTAATCGGTAACACCTCTCTTTATTCATGGAAGCTAATACTTTGAAATCTATTTGGTTTATGGAGGGCTTATCCTCCCAGCGCGACATTATCATGGCGGTTATTGATGCTCGTCAGTCATTAGACTTATCTTTTCGCATTATTGCGTCCCATCGTGGCAGTCGCCCTGAGATTACATCGGTTGCCGATTTATCTTTGGTTGAGCCAAAAGGGGATACTGAGCGCCTAGAATTTATTAAATCTGTGGTAGCTGAAAACAATGTTGTCACTATTCAAGCTGGCCGCAATTGCCGCTGGATGGAGGAAAACAGGCGAGAAATTGAGGCGCTAGGCGTGTCACTGACAACGGGTGCGACTTGTCTTGATATGCACTCAATTGCAGATGATAAGGTTCGCTACGCTCATTATATGGAGCAGCATGGATTACCTGTTGTGCCATCTATTCAGATTGACACCGTTGATGAACTTGAAAAGCAGCTCGCCCTTAAAGTGGCGGTTGGTGAATTAACTTGCATCAAGCCAGTAGTTGGCATTTACGGTATTGGCTTCTGGATATTAGACCCTTCTGTTAGCCCGATGGCCGCTTTCAATAATCCTGATAATCGTCGGGTAACACCGAAGATGTACCTTACAGCAATGAGCCAGCAAACTAACGAAATACTTCCTGAGCCCATGGTGCTAATGCCATACCTAGCTGGTCGTGAACGTTCTGTTGATATGATTGTTGAGAATGGTGAAGTAATCGCCGCTGTTTGTCGCCGTAAAGAAGGTGCACTTCAGTCCATTGAGCAATCAGGAGTGGCTTTTGAATTAGCAAAAACTTGTGCGCAAATTATGCAGGCCGATGGTTTGGTGAACGTACAAACTCGTGATGATGCTAACGGCAAGCCTTATTTGCTGGAAATTAACATGCGCCCTTCCGGTGGAGTCTGCTACTCCCGTTCCTGTGGTATTAACCTTTCAGGTATCTTTGCTTTACGCAAGTTAGGACTTATCGACAAAGAAACCGCTATTAAGATGGGCACTGATGGTTTTAAACCTGCAGTGGTTCGGTCTGTATCAAGCGTGATCGCGCTCACCGAACAGCAATCGGCTGAATAACAATAAGAGGTAATTAGGTATGAGCCAAACCGAGCAGGTTTTTAAGCGCAAGCTATCCACAGGGGAGTTGACCGTTGTCAGTTCGCATTCTACACCATTGGAACAATTCTTTGAGATTGCAGAGCGTCGCAACCCAAAGCGAGCCTTTCTATTTGTCAGTAAAATGCTAGGCCGTCATATCCCTATCAAGCCTAGTGTGATGCGCAGCTCATACCAATCAATTGCCGCAATGCTGCCAATAGATCTGCCAGGGCCGGTACTCTTTATCGGCATGGCCGAAACTGCTGTAGGTTTGGCTGCAGGTATTTACCAAGAGGCAAGATGCATGGTATCCGAATCGGTATTCCTAACATCTACCCGCCATCCTGTTAATGGCAATCTAATGTGCGAGTTCAAAGAAACTCATTCACATGCGACAGACCACCTCATTTACTGGCCGAATGATCCTGTATTAGCTAAGCGCGTAGAGCAGGCAAAGTCGCTAGTCCTTATTGATGATGAAGCGACAACGGGTAACACCTTTACCAACCTTTATGCTGCGCTTGTTGATGCGGGCATGACTGGCATTGAGCGTCTTGTTACTGTGACATTAACTGATTGGAGTCAAGACGCTGTACTTGAAAAGATTGATGGCCCAAAAGTTACGTCAATCTCTTTAGTTCAAGGTAAATGGTCATGGATTGTTAATCCCGATGCAGAACCACCGATCATGCCTAGCGTTAATGTCACGGCAAAAGGGGCTATTGAAATCGTTGGGGTTCAGTGTTGGGGTCGTTTGGGGATGGATGAGTCCACTTGCTTTATAGGAAATAATGTCTGCGTATCACCATCTGATAAGGTGTTAGTGCTAGGCACCAGTGAATTTGTGTGGCAACCGTTTTTATTTGCCGAAAAGTTGGAAAAGACTGGTGCTGAGGTGTATTTCAGTTCTACCTCCAGATCACCTATTGCTATAGGCCATGCTATTGAATCGGCAATAACCTTTACCGACAACTACGGCTTGGGTATCCCTAATTTTGTTTATAATGTCGCTCACCTACAATTCGATACTGTATTCTTGTGCTGCGAAACTCCCGCAGAAAGTGTCGATCCTGTCTTACTGAATGCCCTTGGCAATATCGCCAAACACGTAGAAATTCTTACTTATGAGTAATCAAGCCATGTCGCATATTATTCGTCCTGTTGTATTTCCTGATTTGGACGACACGTTGTTTCAAACCAAACGGAAAATGGTTGATGAACTTGATCAGATTCCTGTTCGTGTTGGCGCTTTAGATCGCTCTCTGGAGCCGCGAAGTTTTATGAATGAAGAACAGGCATTATTAGTTGATTGGCTTTTGGCAAATGCTGATGTTATACCAGTAACCGCCCGAGGCACAGATGAATATGCTCGAGTTCAAATACCGTTTAACTCGTGGGCGATTACAACTCATGGCGCTGTCATTCTATCTCCCGATGGTCAGTGTGATACTCAGTGGCAACAACACATTGAAGCTGCGCTAGCCCCCTATCGTCAACGCTTGCTGGATATGCAGGATGACATAACTACATTGATGGCTGAAAGAGGGATAGATGCGTGGGCTCGCATTAACTATGAGTACGATGGAGTCCCAATCTATCTTGTCTTGAAACATACCGATAGCACTAAGCTAGACGAACTCAATGCGATAGGTGATAAGTTAGAGGAAATTTTCGGTACTGAAGGTTTTTACGTTCATCGCAACAGCAACAACATTGCGTGGTTACCTACTTGTATAGAAAAGGGCAAAGCCACAAGCTACCTTCTCAACAAACTCCGTGTAGAACGGGGCACGTTCCCAACTATTGGCCTTGGCGATAGCCTCACTGACTTCAGCTTTCTGAAACTTTGTTCTTGGTATGGTGTACCAAAACAAAGTCAGTTTTCATCAGCGATCAAAGATCGCGTATTTGGAGAGTAGAATTTTGAATATTTCACCAATTTTTTCTGGCTCTTATCGTCACAGTGATGTCGAATTCCTTTTAAAGCCGGTGACTATTGAATTCACCTCCATTGAAGAAAAAGAGGCGCTAATCCAGTCAGGGAAAATGCATTATTCCGACATGCTGAGCCAAGAGCCAGAACCAACTCAATATCATCTCGAATTATTTAACAAGGCTTACACCATTGGAGCCAAACGGCTTGCTAAGGAAGTCATGATGCTGGCCGTGACTTTAGCCAAAGAGTACGGCAATACCCCGATTGTTTTGGCAAGTCTAGTCCGCGCAGGAGTGCCTTTAGGCGTGATGCTGCAACGAGCGTTAACAATGATGGGGAAAGAGTCATATCACTACGGGATCAGTATTATTCGTGACCGTGGCATTGATGAAACTGCCCTTGCCGTTATTGAGGAGCGCCATGGAACCGAAGGCATTGTGTGGGTAGATGGCTGGACAGGAAAGGGGGCTATCACCAATGAACTGACTAAAGCGCTTAACGGTCGGGCTGGCTATCCTTCCCAGCCACGCCTTGTGGTTTTGGCTGATCCATGTGGTTGCGCTTGGATGTCAGCCACTGATGATGATTGGCTAATCCCATTTGGAATAATGGGTGCACCTGTTTCGGGGATGATCTCTCGTTCTCTTTATAGTGATGAAGGCTTTCATCACTGCATGGTTTGCAACCACCTTAGCGAGTATGAATGCGGTTTGTCATTGGCTGATGCTGTTGAACAATGTTGTCAAGAAATCGAACTTTCAGACGTCCCGCCCATCGATATAAAAGTGCGTGATTCAATAAAAGCGAAGGAATGGGAACGAAGCAAAGCAATCATGACACTGCTTGCAGAACGTTATGATATTTCTAGTTCAAATCGTATAAAGCCAGGCATTGCTGAAGCAACGCGCGCTGTATTACGCAGGGTGCCTGACCATGTGCTGGTTCGTTCCATTAACGATCCTGACGTATCTCTATTGGTCTATCTTGCCAAGGAGAAAGGCGTGGAGATTACAGAAGTTGGTGATCTCATCGGTCAATATCGTGCAGTTACAATTATCAAAAAGGTACTCTAATGAAAAAGGAACTTTCTGCCTACAGCCTGGGTGCGACACTCTACATGCCAGCTACCCGCATCGACATTGTAGATACCATTGTGACGGGTAAAATTGCTGGATTGCGATCTTTGGTTATTTGCCTAGAAGATGCAGTGTCCGATCAGGATATACCTTTTGCAATGAACAACCTTAAAGGGATGTTGGACGCTCTTTCTGAAGCCAAGCAGCGGATTAACTATATCGAATGGCCGCTAATATTTATTCGCCCGAGAAACGAGCAGATTGGCCTACAATTGACTGCTGAATATGACTTATCTGCTGTTGATGGCTTTGTCCTTCCTAAATTCAATCTATCCAACTTGAACGAGTGGACAACCATTTTAGAATTAACTCATTTATGCTGGATGCCAACTCTTGAGACTGAAGATGTATTCGACGTCAATGCAATGCAAGCGTTAGTCTCAGAGCTTAAAGCGCATAAATGTCGTGATAAAATCATCGCCCTTCGTATTGGTGGTAATGACTTAATGAATTGCGTTTCTTTGCGACGTTCCCGCGAATTTACCCTATATGACGGCCCTATGGGTTACGTCATTAAGATGCTGGTTGCTGTATTCGCCTCAAAGGGCTTCTCCCTGACAGCGCCAGTCTGTGAGCACATTGATGATCATCGACTGTTAGAAAAAGAATTGGAATTGGATTTGGCCCACGGCTTAGTAGGTAAAACAGCTATTCACCCTAATCAAATTCCAGTGATTCAGCGCGCCCTCATGGTAAGCTCACTCGATCATCAAGACGCACTGAGAATCATAAACTCATCTCAGGCCGTTTTTAAAGCAGGTGGTGCCATGTGTGAACCTGCAACGCATCGACGATGGGCAAAGAGCGTATTAGATCGTGTTCATTATTTTGGGGTTTCTCCTGCAGTGTCCCCATCCTCTGTTCAAATTCAACATAGGTAATAAACATGGGCTTTCGTTTTCGTCGCAGCATCACAATCATTCCCGGAGTTCGGGTTAATCTTAGTAATACCACACCAAGTCTTTCAATTGGCCCGAGGGGAGCGTCAGTCTCCGTTGGTCGTCGTGGCACTTATGCCAATGTTGGGCTTGGCGGTGGATTGAGTTATCGCACAAGGCTCGATAGGACCGCGGCATCGTCAAATGCTGCGGCAAGAGAGCGAATGGAATCAAAAGAAGAATTGCGAAACTCACTTTTAGCCACCATCGAACAGATGGAAATGGTTATGCACCAGGTTATAAACGTCCATACTCTGACGCCTAACCCCTCACTTGGGGTCACATTTAATGAGTTGCTTGACCATTATTTAAAAGCGGCCACCAGCCCTTATGCCGTTCCCGCTCCAGTTCGGCCAGCAAAACCGGAAATCCCGCCTTCCCCCGTAAAACCTTCTTGTGTGGATGACACTGGATTTTTTAAAAAACTGTTTGAGTCTGAGGAAGATAGGCAAGAACGTCAGCGCGCTGCTCTAGCCAGTTGGGAACGTGCAATGCAAGACTGGGAGCGTGAAAAAACCTTGATTGAACACCGCTACCAAACTAATCGTATGGCATGGGCCGAACAATATGCTCTCTGGCAATCTGAAGCGGCTCGTCATCAAGAATCGTTAACCTCATCGGAAGCACAAGCAAATAGTCGCTTTATCTCAGACGCGGCATTTTTTGAGGCAATCTTAGATGAGACATTGCAGAACACTGACTGGCCGCGAGATACCGCCATTTCGTTTGAAGTTCTGCCAGAACAATCGCTAATAAAACTCGATGTTGATTTACCTGAGATTGAAGATTTACCTCAAAGCATCTTTACTTTAAATAGGCAAGGAACTGAGATTATCGAGAAAGACATGACGCAAAAAGCCGTTAGAGAAGCCTATGCACGTCACGTACACGGTATATTGATGCGACTGATTGGTATTGCCTTATACGCACTGCCTTTCGATAGCGTAAGCATTTGCGGATTCACTCAACGGTTAAGCAAAGCTACAGGTAACTTAGTCGATGATTATATAATTCAATGTACCGCCGATCGCGCTACTATCCAAAAGATGAACTTTTCATGTTTGGATATTATCGATCCAATTGACGCGATATCCATGTTTAACCCGAACAGAAAAATGAGTACAACCTTCGTATTTCAGCCAATAACAGTAAAGTAACTATATGATATTAAGCACAAAACAGAAGCGCATTTTTTCACTCGCAGTACTGTTGTCTTCGGGTGAATCTGTTTCTGCAAATACAATAATCAAAAACGCAGATTGTTCTGGGGCGACACTCACCCGGGCTTTACGTGATCTTCGGGACGCATATAACACAACGATAAAATACAGTAAAAGTAGTCACTCATACCAGATGACCGATGCAGGCAACCTTACTCATGTTGAAATAGCTCTAATGCAGCGATCTCTCAGTAAATCAGAGATACTATCTGATGATGAAATTGTGAGCCTTACGAAAGTGCGGAAAAAGGCAGTATCAATATCGTTGTCTAAAGCTACCATTTCAAAACTTGACCGCTTAGCCAATGAAAAGAACGTAAGCAGAAGTGACATTATTGAAATGCTGATTAATTCTCTGTGAGCTCCGTAGACCTTTTGTTGCCCCAAGCGGTATTTGAATAAATTGAAGTTGATTACAACAAAACGAGAAGGCATAGTGCAAATGCCTATCTCAGCGCAGAAGCATTTGAACTAAAAAGCATTGCTTAGTGACGTTTCCAATTTAGTACTGGGGATCACAAAGCTCAATCCCGGCCTAGACAGAGAGGCCATTATTACTTGACAACTTAAAAATGACCTTTGTAAATAGTTCTTGTTAACTTCTTCTCCCTCTTATCTTTTTAAAAGGAATTACAGTTGAGACGTTTACCAATATATCTACTACTTGACACGTCTGGTTCAATGCATGGAGAGCCTATAGAGGCAGTAAAGAATGGTGTTCAGACTTTACTTACGACGCTGAAACAGGACCCATATGCACTTGAAACAGCATATGTTTCAATTATTACCTTTGACTCTTCTGCTCGACAGGTCGTGCCTCTTACGGACCTTATGAGTTTCAATGTGCCAGGATTATCAGCAAGTGGTACCACCTCTCTTGGAGGTGCTCTTTCGCTTGTGGCAAGTTCAATTGCCAAAGAAGTACAGAAAACTACAGCAGACACAAAAGGTGACTGGCGTCCTCTAATTTTCTTAATGACCGATGGTTCTCCAACCGATGACTGGCGAAAAGGTCTAAATGACTTCAAAATGGCCAGAACTGGTGTTGTCGTGGCCTGCGCTGCTGGGCATGATGCTGATATCAGCGTTCTCAAAGAAATCACTGAAATCGTACTTCAGCTTGATACTGCAGACAGTTCGACGATCAAAGCTTTCTTCAAGTGGGTAAGTGCAAGCATCTCGGTGGGTAGTCAGAAAATTGAGTCAAATAAAAAAGAAGTGATTGGTCTTGATGACCTGCCACCGCCACCAGCTGAAGTTAATGTGGTCTTATAATTTTATGGATTAAGGTGATGTCATGTCTGTAAGTTTGAGTAAAGGCCAGGGTGTTAGCCTAAAAAAAAATGAATTTGATCTTTCTTCAGTTACTATCGGTCTTGGATGGGATATTAACGAGGAAAAGAAAGGTTTTCTATCAGGAATTTTTGGCAAGAAAGAACAATACGACCTTGACGTCATTGCTTTTCTTTGTAACTCAGCCGGAAAGATAGCCTCTCTTGGTAACATGGAAAATGGCAAACATACGCTCGTAAACGGCGATATCATCTTTTTCAACAGCCTTCACCATAAATCGGGTAATATCTGGCTTACTGGAGATAACCGAACTGGTGCGGGTGATGGCGACGATGAGCAGATAATTGTTCGCTTGAACTCACTTGATACTCAGTACGAGAAAATAGTGTTTATCGTTCAGATTTACAATGGAAAAAAGCTGCAGCAGCATTTCGGTAAAGTTCAAAACGCGTTTATTCGAGCAGTAGATGCGCGTAATATTGAAATGGCGCGATTCGATCTTTCTGGCGGACCTTCTTTTATAAACCAGCGCTCCATGGTATTTGCTGAGTTAATACGGGAACCTACAGGTTGGAAACTGAAGGCAATTGGTGAGCCTTCAGAATCAGATTCATTTATTTCACATCTAAGGAATTACAGCTGATGCGACGCCTGCCAGTTTATCTGTTAATCGACACATCCGGCTCTATGCGCGGAGAGTCAATTCATTCAGTAAATGTTGGGATACAAGCGATGTTAAGTTCCCTTCGACAAGATCCTTATGCCCTAGAAAGCGTTCACATATCAATTATTACTTACGACAATGAAGCTCGTGAGTTTATTCCGCTCACTCCATTGGAAAACTTCCAATTTTCTGACATTGTTGTCCCCAGTGCAGGTGGAACTTTCACTGGAGCGGCTTTGGAATGTCTGATGCATTGTGTTGACAGAGATGTAAGACGTTCAGATGGCGATACAAAAGGAGACTGGCGCCCTTTGGTCTTCCTGATGACTGATGGAATACCCTCTGATGCTTGGGCTTACGGTGAAGCTGTAAAAGCTATCCGTTCTCGGATGTTTGGCTCTATCATTGCCTGCGCAGTAGGTCCTAAAGCAGGCCAAGAACATTTAAAACAGCTTACTGATAAGGTAGTTTCTTTGGAAACTTTGGATTCTACTGCGTTTGCTGGTTTTTTTAAATGGGTTTCGGCCAGTGTTTCTTTTGGTAGCACAAGCGCTGGAATCAATACCGGATCAGATACACTTCCCCCCCCACCATCGGAAATCCAGCTGGTGCTCTGAAATGTCAGAAAGGCGCTGTTTACCTCCGCAGCGTTTTTTGTAGGGCCGCTTTTGGTTGGCCAAGAATTGCTTGAAGAGGATTTCTATGAGACGCCTTCCCGTGTTTTTTGTTCTGGACTGTTCAGAGTCCATGATCGGTGAAAACCTGAAAAAAATGACTGATGGTCTGCAAATGATCATTGGTGATTTAAGAAAAGATCCACATGCGCTTGAAACTGCTTGGGTTTCGATAATCGCATTTGCTGGTATTGCACGCACTATTGTACCTCTTCATGAGATAGCTACATTCTACCCCCCACGTCTGCCCGTTGGAGGCGGTACGAATCTCGGAGCAGCATTGCGTGAGTTGGCCATACAAATTGATACTCAAGTCAAGAAAACCACCAATGAGACAAAGGGAGACTGGAAACCTGTCGTTTATCTCCTTACTGACGGCCGCCCAACGGACAATCCAACCACAGAACTGAAACGCTGGAAAGATCATTACGCCAGCAAAGTGAATCTTATTGCCGTTGGCTTGGGTCCATCAGCAGATCTTAATATCCTTAGGCAATTGACAGAAAACGTCATGTTATTCACTGAATCAAAGGAAGGGGATTTTACTAAATTTATCAAGTGGATAACTTCTTCAGTCACGGCGCACAGCCGCAGCGTTGGTGAAGAAAAACAGCCTGAGCTCAACCAGACTGAATACATAGTCCGGCTTGCGAAAGACGAGCTAGTAAGAGCTTACGATGAAAACTGCGTTACGCTTACCGGCCGTTGCAGTAAAACGCGTCGTCCTTATCTAATGAAATATGAGCTCCCATCAACAAGAGTTACAGGATTAGATTTCAGCCTGAACTTGAACAGTTTTAATATTGCTGGTTGTTATCCAATTGATGAGGACTACTTCGTATGGTCTGACTCATCTGTTACAGGACTTCAAGTAAATACTAGTGAGCTACATGGCGTACCCGGATGCCCTCATTGTGGCAATGCCAGTGCGTTTGCGGTGTGCTCTTGTGGTAAATTACTATGCATTGATGGTCCAGATGATTTGATTTGTCCATGGTGCGAGAAAGGTATATCGTTCAGCAGCGATGGCGGGATTTCTAATTTTGACGTAAGCCGAGGGAAAGGCTAATTATGCAGAATTCACCTTCTTTGGAAAAACAGATTCATACCTTAATAGGAGATGACCTTAACCACAGAGCTGGGGCAAACCTTAAGGAACTTATTAAGCAGGATAAAGAATTACGTGTGCATTATAAGAAGTTAATTGAGTTAATTAAGGAATTTGAAATTAAGTGCGATGAAATCCTAAGGTTAAATCAACTTGCCCAGAGTCGGCAAAACGATGATATTTTACAGCAAGGCATTGCTCAAGCTCCGCTTCATCATGATACAGCCATTAAAGACAATCATGAAAATAATGTTGTTAAGCAAACAGAGTATCTATCAGAAAGTCATGATCCTCAATCAACACCTAAATCTGGAATTCAACCTGACCACGTAGTTGTTGAGAGTAAAACTGATGAAACTTCATCATCAGTTCCTGCTTCGTCTAACTGCATAAATTTTGATTATACAAATAATTCTCAGAAAGCAAGTAATAGACCTCATCCTGAGAAGTGGGAACGCGTCCAACTTGAAGAGTACAGTAATCTGAATAAGAGTGAAGGCGCAAAACTCCCATCGGCTTCACTCGTCCCGGGAATGGTACCGCCTGCTCCGCAACTGTCCAAAAATCAAATGAAACATTTAGCTGCTCCTCAGGCAAAAATTGAAATTCCTAACGCACGAGCTCGTGAACACTTTTCTTCTTCGGTTGGTATTTCACTAGACAATGGTAAGCAAGCAAAAATTATTGATGTGCTTTTTCCTCGGGATATAGGTCTCTCTTATGATAGTGAACAGCATTTGGTCATCGGCATACCTACTGAAAGTGGGGATTTCCAAATTTATGTACAGTGGTCATGCGATTTAGATGAAAAATACGAAGATAAGGCACTTCTTATTGTAAACCCCGATCCACGAAGTTTATGGAAAGTGCTTGAGCCGCCATCAGACGCAAAATATCGTAAAGAACATCTGAAATCGGCTGGATTACAAAGTAAGGATTTGCGGATAGCAGCTTCAAGCCGCAGGGGTAGATCACACGAACACGCAGGCAGTTTCAGAGATGATGACTTTTACATCAATTTCTGCAATCAGACGGAATGGGCCATCATGCTCGTCGCAGATGGGGCAGGAAGTGCAGTAAACTCTCGTGAAGGCTCTCGTATCGCAGTTTTAACAGCCGGGGAATATCTTTATGAGCAACTTAATGGGCAGAAAGGAATCACTCTAAAAGAGCACGTAACGGCTTGGGAAGTTATTGATAAACAGGTAGTTATAAATGCCATGCTTCATCATTTCAAGCAAGCAGCTACGCTCGCGGTCAATAGTATACAAAATGAAGCCATTCGTGCAGAAGAACCAGTGAAATCCTATTCCACAACCTTGTTGGCCACAATTTCGCTTAAGGTTGGATCTGAACTATTCGCTGCAGCATTCTGGCTTGGCGATGGAGCCATAGCAGCCTATAGCCCATCTGGTAAAGTTAGGATACTTGGGAACCCAGATAGCGGGGAATATGCGGGTCAGACTCGGTTTCTCGACCAGCGTATAATTGATGACTCTTCATTCACAGGGCGCATAAGTGTGGGTAAATGGAATGATGTAGCACAATTGATCCTGATGACTGACGGTGTTTCTGACCCGTATTTTGAAACCGATAACGGTCTTCGTAGTGATGAAAAATGGACCCGCCTCGTAAATGAACTCTCCCCCATCCTTGTTGATGTCAATATCGCACCTGAAAAATTAGGTGAATGGCTGAACTTTTTCTCCGCAGGGAACCATGATGACCGCACAATAGCGGTGTTGTGGTAATAGACATGCTTCACTGGTGATAAATATGGCAAATATTGTTACATGTATAACTAAGGACGGCCAAACAGTTCAGTTTGTTGATGAAGTAATTGGTTCAGGTGCAATGAAAGATGTTTATTTTTCGCCTGACAAATCATATGTTGTTGCTTTCTATCATAAGCCACAAAGTGATCAGGCTAGAGAACGGATAGATATGATTACTGGTCGCTACAGACAGAATATCTTTGACCAGCCAGGGGGGGATTACTGGGAAGGTCTTTTTTGCTGGCCAACTCACATTATTGAGCATGAAGAAAAAATAGGGATTGTCGTACCGACATATCAGAGTCATTTTTTCTTTAAATACGGGTCAAAGAATGATGATTTCCTTGGTATAAAAGGTCGCGAGAAAGAAGGTAAATGGTTTGCTAGTGCAAGTAATCAGAATAAGTTCCTCGATCCACGTGAACGTGGTAATACGCTAACTTTTCTTCAGGTTTGTATTCGTTTGGCCAGAGCGGTTCGAAGGATCCATGCAGCAGGTCTCTGTCATAGTGACCTAAGCTATAAAAACGTTTTGGTGGACCCAGAACTGGGCCATGCCTGCATTATCGATGTAGACGGACTAGTTGTTCCTGGAAAGTACCCTCCAGATGTGGTTGGTACGCCAGACTTTATTGCTCCTGAAGTGGTAAAAACCAGCCATCTACAGAAGGAAGACCCAAATAGAGTGCTCCCCAGCATCACTACGGACCGCCATGCTCTATCTGTTTTGATTTACATGTACCTATTTTTTCGACACCCTTTACGGGGTGGAAAAATTCATGATATGACGGACGAAATGCGGGATGAAACCTTGGCAATGGGAGAAAAGGCATTGTTCATTGAACATCCTGGTGATAACAGCAACGCCGTAAAGATAAATCAACTATCATCGTTTTCTCTACCTTGGGCAGACCCGAAAAAAATCCCCTACTCCATCATGGGTCCCTATATAACACCTTTATTCGATAGAGCTTTTATAGATGGGTTACATGACGCGACCAAACGCCCAACAGCCGATGAATGGGAAACTGCTTTAGTCAAAACGATGGATTTGATACAACCTTGCCAAAACAAGAACTGTCAACAAAAATGGTACGTTTTCTCAGGTAAAACAAAACCAATCTGCCCTTACTGTGGAGCTCCATACATAGGGAAATTACCTATTCTTAACCTATATTCATCGCGTAAAGTCGGCAGTTATCGGCCAGATGATCACCGTCTGATGGTCTGGAGCGGGCAGTCAATTTATGCATGGCATGTCAATCGTCTCATCGCACCAAATGAACGAACAAGTGCAGAACAAAAGAAACGGGTAGGTTACTTTGTTTATCATAATGAACAATGGTGGTTAGTAAACGAAGGTATTCAAGGGTTAATATCGCTGCCGGACAAACGTCATGTAGCTGTGGGAGAAAAGATAGAACTAAAAGATAACGCTCAATTTGTTTTATCACAGGAAGATGGTGGCAGACTGGTAGTGGTTCAGTTGCTAAATAATTAAATAACTTTAATTTCAAAATTTTAGCGGTAAATTACTTCATAATAACTTGAGAGATTAGTCTTGCTCTAAAATTTAGCCTTATCTCTCAAATATGGTTCATGGAATTGTGGGAGAGTAATAGAGTTTCATATCCTTGGAGTGACTTGCTCACCCCTTATTACTCTCCCAAACACCAACTCTCGCGGCGCCCTTTCCACTTCCGGCCCAAATCTTCGCTAATCAGAGCATTTGCGAGGTCAACGCCATCAATAGTTACCGTAGCCAATACCCGATGATATTTGTCCTCACCGACATCACTTAATTGAATTACCTTCGCATTCCTCAGCAACGACTTTGTAAAATCTCTTGTCGCTGAAACCAAACCATGACACAGCAGAGTATCTAAGAACAATGACTTAGCTAAATCATATACCCATACATTGACATAAAATAAACCCATAGTCTGACAAATAAGAAATCCAAAAATAACTCAAGTGATAAGTGTAATTTTACTACGAATATCCATATAAACCTTTGCAAACTTACAATGGGATAGAAGCGTGCTACGAAGTTCTAGTTACTCTGACATCTCGGATAACCTCATCTACTCCAAATCACATAAATTGCCTACAAACTGATGACCAGTTTCACTCATTCACTACACCCAGTTCCTTTTTCTTCACTGAAAACTTTAAGCACAACCGTAAAATTCAGCCTTATAGTTTAAAAATTACATAACAAGTGTTTTGTAAAAAAATTTTTTGTATTAGAATTGTGCAAATGGCGACCACTGTCTAAAGATTTCGACAGGCAGACTTCGCAACTTCTATACATTGATCGGGGGACTCAATGAGCATTTTAGAAAATTTCATAAGGTTACTTTTCTCGTTTTTGGAGCTATTTTTACTTCCAGTTTACTTAAGCAAGATTCACGTGTACCACTTTTGAGAAGATGCCTGTATCTACACACTCAATTAGAGTGCAGCAGTGATTATCTGAATTCTGAGCTATTATGAAAATCAATACAAATGTTGACATCGGCAATAAATTGAGAATTGCTAGATTAAGCAAAGGATTATCATTGGATAACCTTGCAGAAAAAATAGGTTTAAGTAAAGCATTACTTTGGGAAATTGAAAATAGAAGTGTTGAAAATTTGGATATACAAATACTTAATGTCATTATTAAAGAGTTAAGTATAACCTACGACAGCGCCTTTGAGAACTATATTAAAGATACTAGTATTTTAAATGATTACAGTTTGCTAGAGCCAGAACAAAAACAAATAGTCAGAGAGTTAATTAAGAATCTAACGCAGAATAATTAAAATACAAACTCCCAATGAAATAGTAATGTATAAAGGCAGTTTACAAACTTAATCAATAAATAGAACTTTGATAATTAAAAATTCTACTATATGATACACATTTTTTGTATCAAAGTGCTGTATTCGAGATTTTTAAACATTATCTTGAAGCAATAATGCTAAAATCTGCCTATGTTATATATTGAGTATAAAATTATATATCTTCCATTATTTACAAGTATAAATTAATTTAAATAGTTAAGATATAGTTATAACGCACCTTCGAATTACTAGTCACTTAACTACTTTGAGCTTGTAGAATCAGAATTATTATAAGTAAAGTTATGCACTTCTTACTTGATAGCAAGACTTATTATGTCACTATCACTTGAATCGTTACTGCCTGGCTAGCAACTCAATTAACCACCACTCTGACACACTTATGCTCAGAGCACATCCCTCGTGCATTCAAAAGCGGCAGATAGATGATCTCTTCTAGATTCTTCATCTTCACTGAAAATCTTAAGCATAAAAAATTGGTTCCCTCTTAGAGGTCCGGCCGGTAAAAGYGTTGGAATTAGCCACTTCGAGTATAACTAACTGAATAATAAAGATTTAATCAACCAGCAACTCAAATGACATTGGTTTAACCTGCTTGGTCAAATCCAGCTCAAAGCTTCCCAATCTGCCCAAGTGCTCGGTATGGTACGGCGAGAATGCGGCCATGAGGTCGCGGGTGATATTGTGGCCCTCCGACTTCAACTGGTTAAACACTTCCGTCATCGCGTTCACGTTGTATAGGATTGTGAAGTTCGCCAGCAAATGATTGTATTTCACGATTTTGCTTTGCTCATGCTTTAGGTTAGCGGGAATTTTTCCGGCATTCGCAAAAAACAACCAACGTGCAAACTCGTTGAACTCCTCACTCTTACAGGTCGCTGCCTGGATCGTTTTGCGTAGATCAACATCGGTGATGTATTCCAAAAGGAACATAGTTCTGACCACTCGCCCGAGTTCGCGGAACGCAAAATACAGCTTGTTTTTCCGGTTCTTGGTGCCGAACCGGCGCAGGATTGTCGAGGCGGTAATTTTTCCTGCTTTAACGGACATAGCTGTTCGCATCATATCCGCATAGTGCTTTTCAATAAGGTCCCACTTGATAGGCTCTTTGAACAAGGACTGAATATGCTTAAGCACCATAGCGCGGTCAGGCTTGTAGAAGCTGAGATCTTTGATATTTCGGATACGCGGCATGAGCTTGATGCCCAGTAGGTACGCCAGGCCAAATACCGGTGTTGATTGCGCCTGCGTATCCCCGTGAACGGTGTCTGGATTAAAATCTGATTCGTCGTTGAGCAGACCGTCCAGGATATAAATCGCCTCGTAGACACCACAGGGGATAAACCGGCTGAACAACGCAATGTAGGTATCTGAGACGTGGTAATAGGCAATGCCGCCATAGCTGCCGTAACGAATATGGTATTCCGATAGTAAATTATCTTCGTAGAGATCCCAGAGCTTGCCATCAGCGGACACACTGTTGCCCGAACCCCAACACTCAATGAGCCGGTATTTCTTGTACTCGCTGTTGATCTTAGCAATCGCTTTATCGAGACGGGCTTCCGTAGTGCGCTTTAAGTTAAGCCATGCAACTTGCTTGCGCGACACACCCTGCACGGATCGCACGGTTTCGGTAGGGCCAATATTGGTGCCGTAACAAAACACCGTCAGAACAAAACGTAACACCGGGTCGCTGATACGTGACTCGAAACCCGACAACGGGCCAAAATGTTTGTTCAAGTTCAACCATTTTTCGACATTAATGATTACATCGAGCAGGTTGATCTTGTCCAAGCGATCGCGCAAGAGCGCTCCAATTTCTTCGACCTCTGGCGAAGGTTGATCCGGTTTTGGTTTACCGATAATCAGGTTCCCGTTTTCTATACGGACCAGTTCATCCTCTGGAAATTGGCTATCAGCTTTCTGGCAGCTCGCCTCCATGGACTCCTTCAGTGTTCTTGCAAATTCAGTATCACCGGCGATAAGTCCTACCTCCTCGCAATAGGTAGGCAGCTGCGCCTCGTATTCTTCCCAGGTGATCATTTGCTCCCGGTAATCATCGAAGGTTTCACTGTAGGGAATGAACAAGTCACCGGTACTCAGTTCTTCGGCGATCCGTTCAAACACACACAGCTCAAAACAGGTTTTATTGACCTCGGTGACTTGCGCTGATTTAGTCGATTTTCCTGTGACCAGTTTCCACCAGCTTTCGCGAATCCAGCGAATGTTGATGACATTTTTGGAGGATGGATCGTTTGGATCACTTTGAATGGACAGGAACTCGGCGCGCCGTTGTTTGTATTTCAAAATAAATTGAAATGCATTCAGCAGATCCTTGTCTTCCGTGGACGAAGCCAGATTGAGTATTTCAATCGTGCGAAACAACGTTGATCGCTGCTTTTTGTAGAGTTGAACCATGAACGGCAAGTAGTTGTTACCCGCGAACGCCATGTAGTGTTCACACATTTGCAGCAACTGATCGCTGTTCTTTCCTAGGACAGGATCAAAAGCTGACACCGATTCGGGTTTATCCAAATAAACCTTGACCGTTCCAGTCAGCACAGAAATCAAATGATCAGTTTGCTTTTGATGGTCTGCAAGGTATTTCTCCAACAGTTTCTGCGCCGAGCGATCCATTTTTAACAGCAGTTTGATAAAAATATCGGCGGCATTATCCAGAGTTCGTGCGTATTGGTGTCGGATTAAAACGATGACCAGAGCGAGTCGCTTGTTCAGCTTTAGCTTCATCAATTCGGCGTAATCCAGGGCCTTGGCCTCGTCGATAAACTGCTGGTGTTTCACCGGTGGCAACCCCAAATCCGCAGGCAGTAGTGTTTGCAGGGAGGTCAGCCATTCCAGGTAGTGGATGTACGCATGGATATTGCGAGGAGTTGGGCGTTTCGGTTCATTTTTCAGCGTGCTCCAGCCAAAACCATTCGGCCCGGTGCTGGAACGGAGAATATCCGTGATGCACTGGCGACTTTCAGCCGTCAAAAATTCACACAGTTGACCGTAATACCGGGTGTTGACTTCCGCTCTGGCTGTTTGGCAGATTCGCTCAAGCACGCTGAACGCTGGCAACTCGTATCGCTCCTTGACCAAGTATTCCAACGTGACATTGATGATATCCGGCAGGGCTTCTTTAGTTGTTGCCGCCTCTTGCGCCCAACTCTTTGTTAATCCGGAGGTCTTGGCTGCATCGTAGGGTTTTATATCGAGATAACGTCGAATCAGTTTTACATGACGATCCTTTGCCCCTGACACGTAATAGGTTTGAAGATCCTTGAATGATGCTCTTGAACGACACTGGCTTTTGATGTGTGCGATGATGACGTTTGGAATTTCACCCAATGTGACAAATCTGCCTAATCGTTGGGTCGTCTTTAACTGGATTAGTAATCCCAGAAAGGAAGTGCTCGCCCGTTTGCAATGTTTCACAGCAAACTGCTGCTCTTCCGGTGTCGGTGTGTAGACATCCCCTAACTCGACATGCGTGATATCTGACTTGATCCGCGGATAGGCTGTCTGGTAAATGGCCGCCATCGATCCGCTACTTTGTTAATGGCAGTTTCAGTTGGGACAGTTTTCGCAGGTGGGCTAGTTGCAGGTTTCTGGTCGCCATTTGGTTTTCTCTTAATTTAGTCACACGTCACTCAGCGCCGGATCAATAACGTCCGTGTCCTTGATTGGTTGCGCCGAAGCGAATGGTATGCCCCCTAAGAGAAGGCATACCAATAGCGTTTTTAGGATGTTGTCTTCGTGTGAGTGGCTTGGAGCCGATGAGCAACCTCATCCCAATTAATATTATTGAAAAAAGCATCAATATATTTACCGGCAGCCGCGCCAAAGTCCATGTGATAAGAATGTTCATACATATCCATGACCAACAACGGAACTGTGCCTACCGGGAAATGTGCGTGATCACCCATCCAATAATTTTCCAGCTTATTGAAATGCGTGTTATACCCCAGAACAACCCACCCGGAACCACCGCCCAAGCCTTGAGCGATTTTGCGGAATTCGGTTTCCCAGCGATCAAAAGTACCAAATTGTTTGGCGAAAGCTGAGCGTAATTCACCATCGGCTTTGCCATTACCGCCCAGGTTATCAAAATATAATTCGTGCAAAATGACCGAGCCTGTGCGAATCAAATGCTCCCGCTTGAGATCATTGTAGAGAAACGCTGGCGTGTCGGGGTTTGCGAGTGCCTGACTCAACTGATCATTCACCGCATTCAATGTTTTTACCGAACCGCTGTAATTGTTAGTCCAATGCGACTCGATCAAATTGGCAGAAAGGCCTTTTAATTTTGCGGCATTGAAGGATAAAGGTTTTGGTTTTATTTCGGTGATCATCCAATTTGCTCCTTTAGGTGCTGCCTGAGACGACGATTCAGCTGCGCTAACATTTGATGCCGATGCAATAAGCAACCCTGCGGCAGCGGTCGCACTGGTAGCCAGGAAATCACGTTTGTTTTGGTTAAAATCATTCATTGGTTTTCCTCCGTTAAGTGTAAGCAATGAGTTCGAGCAGATCGAAAGATGACTTAATTAATCCCCATTAACGACACCGCAAGCCCAACAAGCGCCGACATGCCAATCACCTTCATCACATTCATTTTGTAACGAAATAATGCGATACCCGCTGCAACAGCAATTACCGCTGATATCCATTCAAACCGCCCATCAAAGCCTTCTGGCCACAAAATGTGGTAACAGAAAAACAGGGCGAGATTCAAGATCACACCTACCACCGCCGCCGTGATGGCCGTGAGTGGCGCAGTGAATTTCAAATCATTGTGCGTCGTTTCAATAAAGGGGGCACCCGCAAAAATAAAAATAAACGAGGGCAAGAAGGTAAACCAGGTGACAATGGTGGCGGCTACTGCGCCCGCGAGAAATACCATGTCGGTGCCAAATACGGCTTGTACATATCCCCCAATAAAACCGACAAAGGCCACCACCATAATCAGCGGCCCTGGTGTGGTTTCACCGAGCGCGAGGCCATCGATCATTTGCGTGGGCGTGAGCCAACCATAGTGGCCGACCGCACCCTGATAAACATAGGGCAATACCGCATAGGCACCACCGAAAGTGAGTAGTGCCGCTTTGGTAAAGAACCAGGCCATTTGTGTCAGTGTGTGATCCCAACCGAAATAACTCCAAAGTGCAAACAGCGGAACAGCCCAGAGTAATGCACCGGAGATCAAGATCATGCTGAAACGCGACCAGCGGAACATGGCGTGCGCGGGCGTGGGTGTGTGATCATCGAATAACGCGGTGCCGAAGGATTTATCAGCCTTGCCATGGCCACCGCCGCTGTTGAAGTAGTCAGGTAGAAACCGCCCACCCAAATAACCAATCAGTGCCGCTGCAATCACGATGTAAGGGAATGGGATATTGAGTGCAAAAATGGCCACAAACGCGGCGGCAGCAATCGCCCACATCACATTATTTTTCAACGCGCGTGAACCAATGCGATGGGCGGCATGCACGACGATGGCAGTCACCGCCGGTTTGATACCGTAGAACAAACCGGCTACCCAACTTACGTCGCCGTAAGCGATATATACCCACGAGAGTCCAATCAAAATGAAGAGTGATGGCAACAAAAACAGCACACCCGCCACTATACCGCCCCAGGTACGATGCATTAACCAGCCAATGTAAGTGGCAAGTTGTTGCGCCTCCGGACCAGGCAACACCATGCAGTAATTGAGCGCATGCAAAAACCGTTTTTCGCTGATCCAGCGCCGGCGCTCCACCAGCTCCTGGTGCATGATGGCTATTTGGCCTGCCGGGCCACCAAAGCTGACAAACCCGAGCTTTAACCAGAAACGGAAGGCTTCCCAAAAACTGACCGGCGCAGGCGCTTCAACCGGCTGGTGAGCTATTAATTCGGTGGTGTTACTCATGGTGTGTTTCCTTATTTGTAAAAGCAGCCAGTAAGGCATCGAAGACACCATTAGCCGTGGCGATGAGTTGATCGTCGTCATGAATACTGTTGCGCAATCCCCACAGGATTTGCTCCAGCCCACTGGCTTCACTGGGCTGGATACCCCCTACGTCCAGAAAATGCACCAAGGCCCCCAAGCGCGTTAAGCCGGGGTGATCGAGCCTAAAACTGTCAAGCAGAACCTCAAAAGTGACCTTGCCATTCAGGTGAGTGAAACTGGCTCCGTCAAAATCAAAGCCCAGCGCATCGGCGGGACAATCCTTCGGTGCTTGCAACCACACAAAGCGAGCCTCCGGATCGATAAAACGGCGGATTAGCCAGGCACAGGCAAGGCGATCCACCCAGGGACGTTGACGGGTTGCCCATAACCGCCCGCGATAGAGGCTGATATCCAACCGTGGGATTTCACCGGTGTGCTCATGGGGTTCGTTGGGCGATAACTGGCGATTGAGCTGAAGTTCAAGCTGTTGCAGCGCCTGCTGGGTTTGTGCCTGCGCTTCACCGGGGAAAAAATCCGTTGCGGCGATAGCGGTGAAGTTTTTGCGCAGTTTACGCAGCTGTCTGGTTGCTTCTTGCAGGGAACTACTGGCCAATTCTTTTATTGGGGGCAGCTCGTGTAAAAGATGGGCGTAATCATCCTGACGATCAAACAGGCCGCTGAATTGGCCAGCATCTTCGGTATCGACCAGGAGCACATAGGCTGAGCCTTCACTTGCCTCTACTTCTTGCAGCAAGCCATCGAACAATTGCTGATGTTCTGGTCGATGGGGAAGCAGATAAACGCCGTCACGCAATACTGCTGCACCGGAGGACTTGAGGGTTCGCCATACCCGCATACGCACTGTCGCGTTTTGGGTGGGCAGGGATAAGATCAGTAATACCCATTTCATATATTGTAGATTTAGTTACACAAAGGTAGGAAAGTCTACAATATTTTATCGATGGTGTACAGCGGCCAGAATGATCCATGATCGTGGCGGTAACATTACCAGCTTTGGTATTTGGGTTTGGCCCGATACATTGATTCTGCCCCGAATGTTGACCGAATCATTCAGCATCCATCAGGGTTGCCATCTTCTCCATTAAGATAATTGACGCATTATTGCTGAGCTGCTGGCCTTCCTCGATATACTCCCAGACGGTGGCATCGCTCTTCCAGCCGCCTTGTTTCTTGATCAACTCAAAATCCACTCGCTCACGCGCTGCCGATGTGGATAACCCTCTACGGAAACTGTGGCTACTGAGTTCAGGCACAAAATCAAACTCACAGGCTTGCCCCAGCGTTTTGAGCAAAGCATTGACCGCACCTGGAGCCAGCGCTTTTTCCTGAATGTGATCCCAGCGGTTGGTGGGACGAAACACCGGACCGCTGGTGATGCCCGCTGCATCTAACCAAGTTTTCACGGCGGTAGCCGGACAACAAGCGGCCTTTCCGTAAGGTAAAGCTCGCATTAAACCCATGCCTTGCTGGTCGGTCTTGGAGCGCGGCAACCGGATGAGCAGCCCCTCCGGCTCCCAAACCAGATCATTGACCTGAAGAGCAACCAGCTCACTGCGACGCAAGGCGCCGAAGAACCCGGTGAGTACCAAGGCAATATCCCGGTATTTCTTTTTGTTGTCCGGTAAGTGCCGCAAGTAATTTACTAGTTGGGCGATGTGCTCCAAGCGCAACGCCTTGGCCTTGCGCTTGGGCTGTCCATGGGTGCGGCGAATGCCCTCCATGGTTTTACATACCAGCGGATCACGAACCGGGTCAGTCAACCCTTGGTAGTGGTGCCATTGGCTAACGGCCGTGAGGTGAAGGGCGAGAGTCCGGCTATTCAGCACATCGGCCTTGGCCACCAGGTAACGCACCAGGGTATCCCGATCCGTGGGCAACCGCCCGCCCCATTTTTCGAACTGCCGAATCGCTGAACGGTAGGCTGTTCGCGTGTTATTGGAGGTCGCCGCTTGCAGATAGTGGCGCAGTGAGTCGGATTCTGCCAGCGACGGCAAAACTGATTGCTCACTACGTAATGGCGAATCCGATGTGAGTTTGGGTGTGTAGTTATCCATGGTTATCCCTTTTCTGTGGGTCGCTGGAAGGCACCAATGTACTGGTGTTACAAACATCAATTTTTCATTTCTCACTCATAACCCACGATAACATTCATTATCGAAGGTTACTATTTAATTTTTATTGGCTGCATAAAAGTCAATATATTATGTTATATTACGTGCTATGTAATACGTTACTAAATAATCACCGAGGGAAACTGTCATGGCTCGCGCCGGAATCACTTACTACGATGTCTCGAAAGCCGCAGAGGCTATCAAAATCCAGAACCAGGAGCCTACCGTAGATCGTGTCCGCGAGCATTTGGGAACCGGCAGCAAAAGCACCATTGCACCACTACTCAAGCGCTGGCGGTCAGATAATGGGGAGGTGGTCGATGTGAGCGGGTTGCCGAATGATCTCGTCGAGGTAGTAAAAGCCTTACATGAACGGGTTCAGCAGATGGCCGACCAGCGCATCGCGCAATCCCGCGACGAATTCAAGGCATCGAATGATCAACTCCGGAAAGAATTGACTGAGGCCCGTAACAGCATCGCGCAGCTTACCGACCGCCAACAGGATCTGAACGCCCAGCTATCGCAAATTACCGAAGCAAAAGCCCTGCAAAGCAAGTCCCTGGAAGATGTACGCATTAAGCTAGCAACGGCAGAGGCTCAACGCGACGAAGCCCTTTCACGAACTGCTGAATTAAAGGAAAGCGTTGCAGAACTCAAGCAGGAAAATAAGGATATTCGTGATCACTTTGAACACTACCAGCAACGCACCGCCGAAGATCGGCAGCAGGAACGCGAGCAATTCCACGTGGTTAACCAGGGCCTGAAAGACCAGATTCAAGACCTGCAACACCGGCTCATCCAAGCCGAGTCAAGCGCGTCCGAACTGATAGACACTAATGCGCACTTACAACGACAAACGCATGAGCTCGAACAGGCCAATGCGATGAACAAAAGCACCTTGGATAGACAAGTGGTCGATATCGAGAACTTGGAGCATCGACTTAACGACGCCTCGGCAAAAAGCCGGGAGCAGCAACATAAAAGTGAACAACTGGCGGATAATATTGCCGCACTTACCAGCCAGAAAGCAGATGCCGATAAGCAAGTGGCCGTACTATCCCAAGCATTGGAGGCCACTAAAACGGATCTGATAGTCTCTCAGAATAGAGTGGAAGCTCTGTCCGATGAGAACAGGTTGATTCTTCAGGAAAATATTACCCGCAACAAACCACAGTAGATCCGCAATACCAATTCCTGGTAACTGGCTGTAAAAATCGCTATTAACGGATTCATCACTGCTCGGATAAAGCAGCTTCCAACGACGCTTTTCGGCAGCCCCAATTACTTTAATATGTTTGTTGACCCCATCAGAAATATGTTGGTTAATCGCACTATAACGTGCTGCTAGCATAGTATGAAATACAGCCAGAGTATCTTGGATAGGGGCCAATAAAATGGGTGCACCAATATCTTGCAATACTCGTTCTTTATCCTGCCATCTAAGATCGCTTATTAAGTCATCTTCAAAGCGGCGAAATTCATTACTATGTTTAACGTACACATCACCCGCTTCCAGTGAGTTGCGTAGTAGGCGATAGACCAAAAACTCATAGCGATCTACATCAAGCGTTTTAAATGTTTTGCCCTCTTTACTAAACAAATATCGGCGTAAACCTTTAGGAATAATCTCAGTCGGAAATGAATTAGGGTCAGTTTGCCTTGGTGATTTTTCTGTGCGCAATAAGTTTTGTAAAAACGCGATAGCTTCAAGCAAAGGAGAGTCTTCTACACGTCCGGCAAAATCCAGATCAGTAAAAAGTTGCCTTAAGTTACGTTTGAATGTGGCGGATAATTTTGTGTAATGTGACCATTCAAATGCCGTTTTGTCGAAAGCAATATTGCGTAAGTAATCAGCAACTAATGGGAATCTCTCTTGTTCAAGCAATGCATAGGCTTTTTCTTTAATAATGGAAAAAGGTGTGTCATCGGTGATGGTGTCATCCGTAAACAGGCTCAATACATGACCCGCAGCCTGTAAATTTTTCGCTGCATTGGTAACCGCATTATTCATTGCTTCTTCAGCGGCACGCTTGGCCTGTTTCTCGTATTGATCGACCCAATGGAGCAATGCTTCAATTAAGTTGTCATTAATTTGCTGAAACCGATGAAAAGCAAAAAACAGCAGATATAACTGAGCAGTCTCTTTTTTCATGCGTTGAAGTTTATAAGTGGTATAAAACTTAACCATAGAAGCATAATACTTGCCGCTTTCATTGGAGATCCCCGCTGTTATGAGGAACTGCTTGGCAAACTCATGTAGAGGCTGGAAAAACTGCCGCCGTGCGACTTCATGTCGCAATTCTTTATAACTGAAATCTTTAGCTTCATGTTTTAATGCGCTGACGCGAAATACTCCTGACTCAGCCCGAAGCAAAGCCGCTAATTGCTGATCGATAAGTGAAGTCATGCAAGTGCTAAGTAATCGAGCAATACGGGTGCGTTCATAAGCCACCACTCTACCAATCATCTCTTGCATATACCGATAACTGGGCATGACAATACGGTGTAATGCTAAGTATTGGGTTAATTCACGAAAGATAAAGATAGGTTGTGTCGATAACATCGCAACCCGCTGTGCTTTATCTTCCAAATCAACTTTTACCTCATTATCACATTGTTTATACTGGAATAAATCAAGAATTGCTCGTTGTTGTTCAGCCCTAATCGGTCTTGAGGGACTTTTCAGTCTTGAAAGCGTTTTGGTGGGAAAGTACAGCGCGGCAATGTAATCCAAGTCATTTAGTACTGACGATTCTTGTTCATAACTGAAAAACTGCCGTTTGGCTTTGAAATAGCCCAGTTGCAATACTAAATGGGCTGCCACAGAAAACGTTCGGGTATTGTCGAATAGCTCGCGCTCTTTAGCACTTAAGTCAAAATATAATCGACGATCATCATCTGAGAAATGAGGTAATCCAAACAGTTCATCTATTTCATCAGTTGACAAAATAGATAGCCGCCGAACATCATTTTTCATGGTGCCCTCCCTATTTCACTACATCAAATAATTTCCCGCTCCGCGAGATGTGCAAGTGGAAYCATACTTTTATGTAAGATCCCAAATACAACGAATTGATGCTCATGTTGGATGTAATAGATGACATGACTTGAATAAGGGAAGCTAAACACATTCATGCGTACCTCGGGTCTATTTTTCCCAAGGGTGGGTGTTTCAGCCAGCAGTTGAATCGTTTGTCTAAGTCCTGATAAATAGGTCTTCGACTGAGTCGTTCCCCATTGGGCTAACGTAAAGCGGTGAATACCTATCAGATCAGATTGTGCATCGGGCGTTAAATGATAAGTTACCGGCATTAGTCATACTGCCCTGCGGCCAGCTCATCAAAAAAGGTATTACCATCAACCAAATTGCCCATTTTGATGTCAGTTATGGCTTTCACCGCTTTGGATTGAAGCAAATGTAATTTTAGTGTCTCGATACTTTGGTATGCATCAGCTGAAATAACAACGGCCACAGGCTTGCCATTTTTATTAATTTGGATTGGAGCTTGTTGAGCTTTGAGCAACAAATCTCCAAAGTGAATTTTTGCTTCATTGGCTGAAAGAGTGTTCATTTATCACCTTTAAACGAATCGTTCGATTCGCTCAATTTACACCAGTTGGGCGATAAAAGTCAAAAATGCACC
>NZ_JAKKRY010000024.1:0-44383 GCF_025653795.1 Shewanella sp. SM73 | reverse complement strand
AGCACAGCCAGCTGAACTTTGTGTCACCAGGGCAACGTCATGCGGGGCAAGATGGTGATATCTTAGCCAAGCGAAAAGAAGTGCTCGAAGCGGCAAAGGCAAGAATGCCCGAGCGTTGGTCCAAGGAAGTCAGAAATTGTGATGCTGTGGGTCCAGTCACGTTAAACCCAGATAAGGCACCCGCAAACAATGTAATAAATGCAGCTTAATATTTAAGCAAAGAGTGACAACTACCTTGAAAAACACCGACTATCTTGCGTCGATAATGATCATTCAAATTTTTAATTTCCTTATCGCCCAGAGTGTAAGTAGTTTCATTGGTATAACTTTTATCTTCATCAATAGCGCGAACCAACAAGAAAACCCTTAAGGCAACAAGTCTTTGAAATAATTCGTTGTCCCACATTAATGTGGTTACATTTTCTGCTGGCATAAAACTATCGGCGGTATCATCTCCATTACTATCAAAACCATAAAGAATACGCATATTCTCAATGCCTTCAACTAACTGCTCTTCGTTATTCATGCCATTATTCTTGGTTAATGTTTTTCGGCGTAGAACAGGTACAGAACCATCATTTTTAATAAAATAAATATGATGCTGATATTCCCAAAAACGAGCATTTTCGAGTACTGGATTGGGAGGATTACCGCCTTTAAACATCACAGCTTCACTCGAAGTTGCAGCCATATAAAAACGCTCGCCATTGGGATTAGTCACTGGTGGGCCAACTAATCTTTTAATTTGAATGACATCCGTATTCTGATTCACACCTGATAAGCAACTTAATGTATCCCCACTCTCGCCCTCTTCATATCCCCATAGACGCCTAAAGTGTGCAGGTTCAGCATTAGGTAAAGTACCGTTATTTACGCCTGCACCAATACAATCATTTGCAACACCATCCCTCAAGGTCATATTGGTTCCAAGTACAAAATCTGTTCCCGTTATGTCCCCCATAAAACCTAACTGACTAATGTCTCTTTCCATGAGTGACAAAGCAATTCGTCCATTTTCTTGCAATTGGTTAAACTGGCTCGTTGTGATCACATTGGAAGAAGACATACTAAACATGCCAAAAAGCCCAAGAGTGAGAAATAAGCCAATGACCATAGAGACCATTAGCTCAACCAGCGACATCCCTTTCTCACAGTTTTTTAAATTATCCATACATAGTTAACCTAAATAATCATTGTCGAAAGAATAAAAAGCCGCCTACGCGTACCAATATCTTCTCCACATTCACTCCCAGAATAACTTGTACCCGCGCCCTCTCGGATCCCTCTCCACGCAATTGCGACCGTTACAGTTGAACCATCTACATTAATGCAAGCTGTTGGAGAGTCTAACCCACCAACATTCTGGCTATCCATAACTTCGGCTGCCCCCATAAAACTCTGTTCCCACTGGTAAAGATCCCAAGCTTCAGTCTCTTCTGGAGTACATATACTCACTGCGCCAACAGCAACGTCACAAACATTACCGGGTTTACCCAGAGAGCCTGTATACTCACCATCGTAATTGACCAGTTGTGTTCTATTAAGCTTCATCCGATTGATAATATCATTTGCATAATAGGAGGCTTGAGTTTGCTGAAAGGATTCAAAGCTGCCACGCTTTGCAACAATATGCAGATTAAAAATACCAATTAAGCCAATGACTAAGATCACTAACGCAACAAGCACTTCAATTAATGAGAAGCCCCGTTGAAATCCCCTTTGTGTCAACCTTTCGATTTTAGCCATATTTTTGACAAGCTTTTCAGCTATTTACCTTTTAAAATCTTAGTATTACGATAAAAATCACCAACAGTTAATAATAGATGAGTAAAATGTAAGTAGCCAGTAACATTAGCACATAAGCATTGACATCATTATGCTTTGAATGAATTTGAGACAATAAAAAAGAGGCTTATAGCCTCTTTTTTATTGTCGATTAAACAGTACACAGATTTAACGTAATTCGGCTGGCACAGCAAAAACAGTGTCTTCTTTACGCCCTTCAACTTCAGTCACAACACTAGGGGCAAGTTTAGCGATTGCTTGAACAACTTGTTGGACTAAGACCTCGGGGGCTGAAGCTCCTGCAGTGACGGCTACACGTGTAACATTATCAAACCAACTAGACTCAACATCATCTGCAGTATCCACTAGATAAGACTGGGTTCCTGTTTTCAATGCTAGCTCGCGTAAACGATTAGAGTTAGAGCTGTTCTTTGAGCCAACAACAATCAACAAATCAACGTCTGCAGATAAATTGCGTACCGCATCTTGACGATTCTGCGTTGCATAACAAATATCGTCTTTTCGCGGACCTTCTATAGAGGGAAACCTTTTCTGTAACGCAACAATAATGTCCAAAGTATCATCTACAGACAAAGTAGTTTGTGTCACGAAGCAGAGATTATTGGGATCGCGCACTTCCAAAGCTTCAACATCCGCAGGCGATTCAATCAGATAAACTCCACCATTAGGATTATCGTATTGTCCCATAGTACCCTCGACTTCAGGGTGCCCTTCATGGCCAATCAGGATGCACTCAATACCTTTGCGGCTGGCACGCGTCACCTGAAGATGTACTTTAGTCACTAAAGGACACGTCGCATCAAAGACTCTCAGCCCTCGCGCCTTAGCCTCTTGTCTCACCGCTTGAGATACACCATGGGCACTGAAGATAACAATGTTGTTATCCGGCACTTGATCTAACTCTTCGACAAAAACCGCACCGCGATCCTTCAGATTCTGCACGACATAGCGGTTATGCACGACTTCATGGCGAACATAGATAGGAGGCGAAAATAATTCCAACGCCCGTTCAACAATACTGATAGCACGATCAACACCCGCACAAAAACCGCGCGGGTTAGCGAGCATAATATTTAAACTTGGGCTAGTAGGATCGAGTTTCATCTTAAAATACCTTTACTACGTCCAGTTCAAAAGTGATCTTGTGTCCTGCCAGAGGATGATTAAGATCGACTGTGATGGAATCACCCGCAACATCACGGACAATACCTGGGATCTCACTACCACCAGGGCCAGCAAAACTCACAATCACGCCAGCCTCTAAACTCATGTCAGCCGGAAAACGGCTTCGATCTAGATAATGGATAGCATCAGGATTGGATTCGCCAAAGGCATCAATCGCTTCAAGCGTGAAACTGTGCTTATCACCTTCAGCAAGCGTCACCAGCTGCGCCTCAAATGCAGGACTTAAAGTACCATCACCCACATTTAATCGAGCCGGTTTACCCGAGGCTTTAGTGCTATCGGCAGTTGAGCCATCAGCAAGCACAATGTTCATGTGGCATAATAATGAACGTGTCACAGTCACTTTTTAACCCCTTCAGCGCTATCAGCTTCAGACTTATCGCTTACAAATGCATCCCAAATAATCAGCACTGCACCGACAAAAATAGCAGCGTCGGCAATATTGAATGCTGGATAATGGCTCTTATTCCAGAAGAAATCGATAAAATCAACCACGAAACCATGCATCAATCGATCGACTAAATTACCTAAAGCACCACCAATCACTAAGGTGTAAGCTAGATTCAGTTTCCACAAAGAAGACGATTGCTTACGCAACCACACAGTTAATAACGTACTGAATCCAATCGCAACAATCGTAAACAGCCAGCGCTGCCAACCTCCAGCTTCACTTAAAAAACTAAAAGCTGCACCATAGTTACGTACATAAGTGAAATTAAAGAAAGGCAATAATTTCACTGATTCATACAAATCAAAATTGGCTAAGACCCATTGCTTAGATAGCTGATCGGCTAAAAACACCAATACAGCTACCCAATACCAACGTAAGCCACTGTCTTTCCAAGTTAATGGCATACAGATCCTTTACGCAAACTGACGAACTTCGCCGTCACCTTCAATATTGGTTACGCAGCGAGTACAAAGTGTTGGGTGAGCCTCAATAGTGCCAACCTCTTCTCTGTGGTGCCAACAACGCTCACACTTCTCGGCAGTGCTTGAAGCAACCACTAATTTCAGTGATGCCAACTCAGTCTCAACCGCTTCCAATGTAGCATCAGCTAAAGGCAATACTTTGGCTTCAGAGGTCAACAACACAAATCTCAGCTCGTCACCGATATGGGTTAATTGCTCAGTCAAGGTAGCATCCGCAAACAAGGTCACTTCAGCTTCTAATGAGCCACCGATACGTTTGTCGCGGCGAGCTTGTTCAATCACTTTGTTGACTTCATTACGCACGGTTAGCAACTGCTGCCAATAGTCATCGCTCAAATCAGTCGCTAAGGTGACTGATTTCAAGCCTTGATACCATTCTTGGGTAAAGACATAAGCATCACGCTCGCCAGGCAGTAATTGCCATACTTCGTCAGCAGTGAAGCTTAGAATTGGCGCAATCCAACGCACCATGGCCTCAGAGATCAGATACAGCGCCGATTGACAACTACGGCGCGCGTGGCCTTCTTGCTTAGCCGTATATTGGCGGTCTTTAATGATATCCAGATAGAAACTGCCTAACTCAACCGAGCAGAACTGCATCAGTTTTTGAGTCACTATATGGAAGTTATATTGATCATAGGCTTCGATGATTTCCTGTTGTAGCGCAGCGGCACGGCGAACAACCCAACGATCTAACGCCACCATATCTTCAACGGCCACTAAATCCTTAGCGGGCTCGAAACCGTTTAAGTTGGCTAATAAGAAACGCGCAGTGTTGCGAATACGACGATAGGCATCGGCACTGCGATTTAAGATTTCGTCTGAAACCGTCATCTCACCGCTGTAATCAGTTGCCGCAACCCATAAACGCAGAATATCGGCGCCTAATTTGTTGGTTACCGTTTGTGGTGCAATGACGTTACCAATAGATTTTGACATCTTACGGCCTTTACCATCGACGGTAAAACCGTGGGTAAGCACTTGCTTATACGGTGCTTTGCCATTCATTGCGGTTGAAATCATCAAAGATGACATAAACCAACCGCGATGTTGATCGCTACCTTCAAGATACAAGTCAACCCCGTGTCCGTGGAATTCAGGACGTGCGGCTACCACTGATGAGAAGGTTGAACCAGAGTCATACCAAACGTCCAAAGTATCAGTGACTTTACGGTATTGTTCCGCTTCATCACCCAGCAATTCTGCGGCATCAAGATCCCACCAAGCTTGAATACCCTGCTGTTCGATACGATTCGCCACGCGTTCCATTAACGACACGCTATCAGGGTGCAACTCTTCGGTTTCTCGGTTCACAAACAGCGTGATAGGCACACCCCAAGTACGTTGGCGTGAGATACACCAGTCAGGGCGGTTTTCAACCATTTTTTCGATACGACTTTGGCCCCAATCAGGGATCCATTGGGTTTGTTCGATTTCTTTCAATGCTTGCGTACGTAGGCCGTGGTTATCCATAGAGATGAACCACTGCGGTGTCGCGCGGAATATAATTGGTGTTTTGTGGCGCCAGCAATGTGGGTAGCTGTGACGGTAAGCCACGTGATTCAGCAAGGCACCTTTTTCTCTCAGTAAAGCTACGACGTTATCGTTAGCTTTAAAAACATGTTGCCCAGCAAAATACTCAGTATCAGGCTTGTATACACCGTTGTCGCCAACAGGGTTTGCGACTTCTAAGCCGTACTTTTGCCCAACAACAAAGTCGTCTTGACCGTGACCAGGGGCAGTATGAACGATACCAGTACCCGCATCAGTAGTAACATGATCGCCTAAAATTGCAGGCACATCAAAATCCAAGAACGGGTGATTAAAGCGGACAAGCTCAAGCGCAGCGCCTTTGGTTGTACCAAGCACTGTATGGCTTTCGATGTTATAGCGAGTCAGGCAAGATTCAACCAAGACTTCAGCTAAAATAAGCGCTTGCGTCACACCGTCTTTTTCGAATTCGACTAAGCTGTAATCCAGTTCAGGACTCAAAGACAAGGCGCGGTTCGCTGGTAGCGTCCATGGCGTGGTCGTCCAAATTACCATAGAGACAGGATGTGAGTAATCGCTTACCCCAAACTTAACCGCAACAGCTTTGCTATCGGCAGCCACAAACGCCACATCGATAGCAGGTGATGTTTTGTCTTCGTATTCCACTTCAGCTTCAGCTAAGGCAGAACCGCAATCAGTACACCAATGCACTGGTTTGACGCCTTTATGCAAGTGACCACTCTCAATCACTTTCGATAAAGAACGAACGATATTAGCTTCCGTTGAAAAATCCATCGTTAAGTACGGATTTTGCCAATCACCCAGCACACCTAAACGGATAAAGTCTTCACGTTGACCGTTAACTTGCTCTGCAGCGTATTTACGGCATTCTTCACGGAATTCTGCCGCAGAGATTTTTTGACCTGGTTTACCCACTTTTTGCTCAACTTTCAGCTCAATAGGCAAACCATGACAATCCCAACCTGGTACATAAGGTGCGTCAAAACCAGACATGGTTTTTGACTTAACAATAATATCCTTGAGGATTTTATTAACTGAGTGACCAATATGAATACTGCCATTCGCATACGGTGGGCCGTCATGCAAAATGAAGGGAGTACGGCCAATTCGGCTATCACGGATCTGTTGATACAAACCGTCTTTTGTCCAGCGCTCTAACATCTCTGGCTCGCGATTTGCCAAATTACCACGCATCGGAAACTCTGTTTCCGGCAAATTCAAAGTAAATTTATAGTCGCTCATTGATCCTATACCGTTAATTAAACTGATAAATTTCAGCCTGCATCATTACCAAATAAAGCTCTGGCTTCATTTGCATCATTTAAAATCTGTTTTTTTAGCGCATCCAATGAGTCAAAAGGTTGCTCATCTCGGAGTTTAGCCACCAACTCGACTTCAACATGTTTGCCGTAAATGTCACCTTCAAAATCAAAAAGATGCACCTCAAGCTGACACACTTGACCGTTCACTGTCGGGCGAAACCCAATATTGGCTACGCCCTCATAAATATCGCTGTTATCCCAATAACATTTAACCGCAAACACACCGCGTACCGGCACAACATTGCGCTTTAAGGCGATATTCGCGGTGGGAAAACCAATTGTGCGGCCAATTTTTTGCCCATGCGCTACACGACCACTCAAGGTAAAAGGGTGTCCTAATAGGCGTCTCGCCTGTTCAAGATTGCCCTTCGCCAATTGTTCACGCACAGCAGTCGAGCTCACTCTTTGCGAGCCCAGCATAAAACTTTGAGTGCTGACCACAGTAAAGCCATATTGGATACCCGCCTGCACTAGCATCTCAAAATTGCCTTTACGGCCTTGGCCAAAACAAAAATCATCACCGACGACGAGGTATTTGACCCCCAGTTTGCGGACCAACAATTCTTCAATAAAATGCTCTGCAGGTTGATTAGCAAAAGTGCGATTAAAGTTAACACACACTAACCGCTCAACCCCGAGTTCATCGAGTAAAATGACTTTATCACGTAATAAACTTAAACGAGCCGGCGCGTTGTCGCCGCTAAACAATTCTTGCGGCTGAGGCTCAAACGTCATTAATGTCGATGGCAGCGATAACTGCTTCGCCTTCTGCACTAAATTCGCAATCACTTGTGCATGACCACGATGGACGCCGTCAAAATTACCTATAGTCAATACACACCCGTGGTGGGATGACAAAATGTTATGTATACCGCGGATTAATTCCATAACGTTAGACAACTGCCAAGCGCAAATCGGCTGATTATATAACAGCTAGCGATGAGAATCAGCAATCAAGCTCCTCGTTTAATTGACCAAGGACGAATTCCGAGCAAAAGCAGACACAATAAATAACTGACTGCCCCAACTAAAATTAAGCCTATCAAGGCTTTCGCACGATCGAACAAATGCCAATCTAACCAAATTTGTTGTGAAGGCAAAAAGTAATACAAGACTACCACCATCAAGGCTGTAGAGACCACGGCTTTAGCAAAAAACACCATAGTCGGCCTAGAAACACGATAAACGCCAGCTAAATGCAAGCCTCGGTATAGTAATGTGGCGTTAAGCAATGCTGACATCGAAGTCGCAATCGCCAGTCCAACATACCCAAAAGGAATAGCAAACAGCAAGTTAAAGCCCATGTTTGTGATCATGGCAATAATGCCATAACGCACAGGTGTTTTGGTATCTTGACGAGAGTAATAGCCAGGAGCAAGCACCTTAATCAACATAAAGCTAAGCAAACCACTGCCATAAGCCATCAAACTATAGGAAGCCATTTCAACATCATGCAATGAAAAAGCGCCGCGCATAAATAATACCATCAGCATGGGCTTTGCGAGCACGATCAACCCCATCATAGCCGGTAGACCTAGCAGTAGAATCGCTTTAATCCCCCAATCCATCGTCTTGCCAAAGCCTGCACCTTCGTCATTCACATGGTTTCGTGACAACGCAGGTAAAATTACAGTAGCAATCGCGATCCCAAACAATCCTAAGGGGAATTCGAGTAAACGGTCGGCATAATAGAGCCAACTTATTGAACCCGTCATCAAAAAACTGGCGATAAATGTATCAAATAGCAGGTTAATCTGTGAGACAGACACGCCAAACAATGCTGGGATCATCAAAGTTCTGATTTTCACCACGCCTGGGTGATGCCAGCCCCAAGAAGGCTTGACGAGCGCATTTTCACGCAATAAAAAGGGAATTTGAAATAGGAACTGAATCAAACCACCACAAAAAACGCCCCAAGCCAAGGTAATCTCAGGCTGGGTCGATGTAGGCGCATAGAAAATAGCCGCCACAATAATTGCCACATTGAGAAAAACGGGTGTAAAAGCCGATACCGCAAAACGGCCTCGGGTATTTAAAATTGAGCCCGCTAATGCCGTAAATGTGATAAACCACAGATAAGGAAAAGTAATTTTAAGCACAACGGTAGCGAGTTCAAATTTAGCACCATCTGGCTCGTTGTTAAGCCAAGCGATGAACCAACCACCACCGAATAAAGCTGACAACACAGGTGATGCAACCACCCCCAAAAGGGTCACTATTGTCACTAGTAAACCTAATGTGCCCGCAACTTTACTCAATAAATCACGAGTCTCTTCTGCGGTATGTTTCTCTTGGTACTCAGTTAAAACAGGTACAAACGCCTGTGCAAAAGCCCCTTCAGCAAACAAACGGCGTAAAAAATTAGGAATTTTATTTGCAAAGAAAAACACATCAGCACTTGTCCCTGCGCCCATCAAATTAGCAACAACCACATCCCTAACTAGACCTAAAACTCGGGATATCAATGTCATAGCACTAACAATCAGGCCAGATTTTAATAATTTTCTACTCAAACGTCCCCCAGACCCATATCGAATTGATTAGGTGATACATCTCAAAAAATCGATTCAGGCTCTGTCACACTGCGGTAATAGCTGCTAGAATTGCGCCACATATTACACGAGTTGGGTCGAAGATAGCCAAGGCAGGTTGGATTAATTTATCTTTATGATGAATATTCAATCATAGTCATTGACAAAGTGACTAAATGCAGGCATATTCCTCGGCCTTTAAAAGTATCAAATCCAGTTTTTAGGAGTTGCACCTTGGCTAATAGCAAGTCTGCAAAGAAGCGCGCGCTTCAATCTGAAAAGCGTCGTCAGCATAACGCCAGCCGTCGCTCAATGTTACGTACATACGTTAAAAAAGTAATCGCTGCAATTAAAGCAGGCGATCACAAAACAGCAACAGAAGCTTTTGCTGTTGCACAACCAATCGTTGACCGTATGGCGACTAAAGGTCTTATTCACAAGAATAAAGCCGCTCGTCAAAAGGCACGTTTGAACGCTAAGATCAAAGCAATCGCTGCTTAATCTATAACATAGCAAATGAAAAAAACCGGCAATTGCCGGTTTTTTTATATCTGAAAAACACTATTAATGGCAATAAATGTTGTTCAATAAGTGAATCATCTCCCGTACTTCATCACTCTTGAGTGAATAAAATACCGTTTGCGCTTCTTTGCGTGTGGTTACTAAATTATCTTTGCGTAACCAAGCAAGATGTTGTGATAGTGCCGATTGACTTAAGCCTAATTTTTTATTCATTTCGCCAACGCACATTTCTCCTTCATTCAATAAATAACAAAGAATAAATAAACGGCGTTCGTTCGCGAGTGCCTTTAATAGCACTACGGCATGATCGGCTCGCTCCTGCATTAATTCAATATTCATTACGCACTTTCTCTCCTAAAACTAACCCCTGCGCTAATATAGCGTCGCCTTACGGATATAGTCGGGACATAAAGCACACTTTTTGCTAGATTGTTTTTAAAAATGGGACATGCTTAATAAAAATAAAGGAAATCTAATGAAGCCCTATCAAACTACACTTCTCTCGAGTCTTTTAATCGGGAGTTTAAGTGCGTGCCAAACTCAAGTAGAAACTGCCCCTAGTGAAGTCATTCAATTACAACAGGCAGCATTATCTTCGCAATTAAGCTATGACTTAGTCGAGTCACTCACGGTTGAAGTGGGTCCAAGACTTGCTGGAAGCCCAAAAGATATCCTCGCCGTTAACTGGGCGATAAATAAACTGACCAGCCTTGGTTTTGACCGTGTTTATAAAGAAGCCGTACAAGTGCCAATTTGGGAGCGCGGTGAAGCCAAAGCCAAAATCACCGTCCCTGTAGAACAGCCGTTGGTCATTACTGCGCTTGGTGGCAGTATTGCGACTCCTGCTGGAGGTATACAAGCTAAAATCGCGCGCTTTGATAGCCTAGAGGCATTACAACAAGCCAAGCCTGAAGAGGTGCAAGGTAAGATTGTTTTTATTGACCAAAAAACAGAGCGCCATATCACTGGTGAAGGTTATGGTAAAAGCGTTGGTGGCCGCTCAAAAGGGGCTGTCGCTGCAGCACAAAAAGGGGGTGTTGCTATTGTGATCCGCTCTATTGGCACAGATCATGACCGCATGGCCCATACTGGCATCATGCGCTACCAAGATGGCGTGCCTAAGATCCCTGCGGCTGCCATGTCAAATCCCGATGCTGATTTGGTTGGTGCATTGCTAAAACGCGATCCTAATGCCCTGCTCGAATTGCATATGTCGCCAAAAAACTTAGGTTTTAATACTTCCTACAATGTCATTGCCGAAGTAAAGGGCAGTAGTAAGCCCAATGAAATAGTGCTCATTGGTGCTCATTTAGATTCCTGGGATGAGGGTACTGGCGCGATTGATGATGGCGCTGGTGTCGCCATTGTGACGGCTGCAGCCAAGCATATTCAAGATCTCCCCATAAAACCCGCTCGCACTGTTAGAGTCGTGCTATATGCCGCTGAAGAAGTTGGGCTCGTTGGCGGTAAAGCGTATGCAGAGGCTCATAAAGCTGAATTACCGCTGCACTACATAGCTGCAGAGTCTGATTTTGGGGCCGGTAGAATTTATCAAATCGATACTAAAGTGAATGAGAACATATTCACCGAAGTACAGCAAGCGCTCAGCCCTATGTCATTCAATGGCGTTGCACTGGGCAATAACCAAGCTTCTGGCGGGCCAGACGTGTCTATGCTCCCTGCCTTAGGTGTTCCAGTTGCATCCTTGAGGCAAGATGGCCACGATTATTTCGATTACCATCACACACCGAATGATACCTTAGATAAAATCGACCCTGCCGCATTGGCTCAAAACGTCGCCGCCTACGCACAATTTGCTTATATCATGGCAAATTCAACGGTGACATTAACGCCTTTAGTCACTCAATCTGAAAAATAGGCCATCAATAATATAGAGAACAGCATTAGCTGTTCTCTATCAATTAACATCTTATCGATATTTCGCTATTGCTCTTCACGTAAAAATGTTGGATTTGTTGGGGAACTCTGCTCTTCACTATAATAATAACCAGCAACATTAAATGCTTTTAATTCATCTAAAGTGTTAATTTTATGCGTAATGAGATATCTCGCCATCATGCCTCTAGCACGCTTAGCAAAAAAACTGATCACTTTATATTGACCATTTTTACAATCTTTAAATATGGGTGAAATTAATTGCCCTTGAAGTTTTTTAGGCTTTATTGCTTTGAAATATTCATTAGATGCAAGATTGACAATAATATCACTACTCGTTTCAGCAAGCGTTTCATTTACCGCTTGAGTTAACGTCTCTCCCCAAAACTCATATAGGTTTTTACCTTTAGGATTAGAAAGTGCCGTGCCCATTTCTAAACGATAAGGCATAATTAAATCCAGCGGTCTGAGCAAACCGTAAAGTCCAGATAAAATACGTAGTTGTGACTGAGTTCGAGCAATTTCATCTTCAGACAATGTATCAGCATCAAAGCCAGTATACACATCGCCTCTAAAAGCAAAAATGGCCTGTTTTGCATTATCTAAACTAAAATCTGGCCGCCACTCCCCAAAACGTGCCGCATTTAAACCCGCAATTTTATCGCTCACTTTCATTAAAGTGGCGATGTCTGTAGGGGTCAATTGCCGACACACTTGGATCAACTCCTGACTATAGGTTAAAAAATCAGGTTGTGAATACACCTGCGTCAGTGGCGGCTGTTCAAAATCTAAAGTCTTCGCCGGCGAAACCAATATCAACATCAAAAACTCCCAACAGAAACAAAAATATATGCCTATGATACTGAACGAACATAAAAAAACCACGCTTTAACAGCGTGGTCTTTTCGATTACAACAATCAGTAATGCCTATTGTCGATACGCTAGGCTAATTAAAGCTTTTTAGCCGGCACAAGACTGGTATCTTGCCAAATATCATCATCAAGCTGATCCATCAACTCAGGAAATTTACTACGATCAAATTCTGGAGTCTTACCCGCGTTGATCTGTTCGCGATAATCATTAATAACGCGAATTGCCAGACCCGATAATAGTAATAGAGCAACAATGTTTACCGTCGCCATCAACCCCATCGAAACGTCAGCCAAGTTCCACACTAAACTTATCTTAGCGACGGCACCAAACATGACCATGCCAAGCACGCACAAACGGAATAAAGGCAGTGCTTTGGTACTATTTCCCATTAAGTACATCACATTTGTTTCAGCGTATGAGTAATTGGCTATGATGGATGTAAAGCAGAATAAGAAAATAGCCAACGCAATAAATGCGCCACCCCAGTCGCCAACATGTGCAGACATGGCATTAATGGTTAATCGAATCCCATCATCACTCGAGCCAATATCCCCTGATAGCAGGATTATCGCAGCCGTTGCAGTACAGATAACGATAGTATCCGCAAACACACCCATCATCTGCACAAAACCTTGGGATGCTGGATGATTAGGGTTAGGCGATGCACTTGCCGCGACATTCGCCGCACTGCCCATACCCGCTTCGTTCGAGAAAAGTCCGCGAGCAATACCCGCTTGCATTGCCTGCGCGACAGTATAAGCCACGCCGCCAGCGGCAGCCTCTTGCCAACCAAAAGCACTTTTCACAATTAAGCTAATAATCGCAGGTAATTGTTCTAGGTTGAAAATAACGATAATGAAGGCTACAAGAATGTAGGCTAAGGCCATAATGGGGACAAGAAATTCAGATACTCGCGCGACTTTACGTAGACCACCGACAATCACAAATCCACTGGCAATCACTAGCCCAATCCCTACATAGGTTGGATTAAAACCAAATACTCGCTCCATGGCACCGGTAATAGTGTTAGCTTGTACTGCATTGAATACTAAACCAAAAGCAATGATCAAAAAGACAGCAAATAAAATGCCCATCCATTTCTGACCCAATCCTTTTTCCATGTAGTAGGAAGGACCGCCGCGGAACTGGCCATTATGATCTCGGACTTTATAAACCTGTGCTAAGGTTGATTCAACCATAGCTGTCGCCATACCTAAAATAGCGATAAGCCACATCCAAAATACTGCACCTGGACCCGCTGCACCAATAGCAACAGCAACACCGGCCATATTACCAGCACCGACACGGGCTGCCATACTCGTACAAAAGACTTGAAATGAAGAAAGACCGCTATCGCAACCTTGCCGACTCATGGTCATAACTTTGATGGAATGTTTAAAGTGGGTTAACTGAATAAAGGCAAGTCTAATGGTGAAATAGAGACCAGCTCCTACTAGTCCATATACTAACAACTTACCCCAAAGTAGCGCATTCAAAAAATTAACTATGGTTTCTAACATATTATTTTACTTCTTCCCGTAGCAAATGCTCCTCTAATTGCAATTAAAGGTACAACATCTGTGGTGAATGAATCCTTCCAAGTTAAAGGTAAGAATTTCGGTAGATTTATTTTTTCAAATTATCCTTCCGTGAATTTACAACATCACGGCTACCGAATTCAACGCAGCAAAATAGCACAGTATTCGAAATTGCTCATGTGATCAAGCTCGCGTTTGCACAGTTAAACGTCATTGACATCACGTCTTACAACACTAGCTAAGCTACTGTTAAAGCTAGATTAACAAAAGGTCTAAGTTGAGCTATTATTTTTAACAGCAAAAACAACTTTTAAAATTTGGATGTAGGGCACATTTTTGTAATAAAACTACAAATATAGTAACCCCATAGAAACTTCAATCATCTCTTGTTTGTTTTAGTGAGGCTTAACATGACACAAATACATGAAATCAATGCTCTGAAAAAGTATGTCAGAGCGACAAACTTTCTTGCGACCTCGCAAATTTACCTCAAACAAAACGTCTTACATAAACGTCCACTTGCCCATACTGATATCAAGCCACGTTTACTTGGCCATTGGGGTACCTGCCCAGGTATTAACTTTGTCTATGCCAACATTAACCGCTTGATAGTGAAGCATAACCGCTCTTTTATCTATTTAGTCGGTCCAGGCCATGGTTTTCCCGCTGTACAAGCAAACTTATTCATTGAAGGCTCTTTAAGTCATTTCTACCCAGAAACTATTCCCTACAATGAAACTGGCATCGAAGATATTTGTAAGAAGTTTTCTGCCGCTTATGGTTATCCTTCACATGCAAACCCTGAAGCACCTGGACAAATTCTTGAAGGTGGCGAATTAGGCTACTCACTCTCAGTAGGCTGGGGGGCAGTATTAGATAATCCAGATCTGATCGCAACCGTCTTAATTGGTGACGGCGAAGCAGAAACGGGACCATTAGCCGCATCTTGGTATGCAAACCGCTTAGTTTCACCAGCGACCAGCGGTGCAGTATTGCCAATTGTGCATATTAACGGCTATAAGATTTCCGGTCCTACCCGCATGGGACGTATGAGCCATGAAGAACTGGATCTTGAATTCCGTGGTCTTGGCTATTTCCCCATCATAGTTGATAACGAATTAGAAGAAGATATCTATGTGCAGATGACAAATGCCATGGATACCGCTTATACCATGATCAATGACATTCAACGTCGAGCACGCAGTGGCGAAGACGTAGTTAAACCAAAATGGCCCGTCATTTTAATGCGTACAGCCAAAGGTTGGACTGGTGTCAGTGAATATAAAGGCAAGAAATTAGAAGGTAACTGCGAATCGCATCAAGTAATCGTCAATAAATGTGCCACTGATAAGGGTCATTTAGATGCGCTGGATAATTGGCTTGCCAGTTACGACTTCCAAGAACTCTACCAAATGAATGAAAAAGGCGAACTGATTTTTGATGCCGACATTTGTTCATTAATCCCACCCAAACAACTTGCCTGTGGCCGTCAACATTTAACCTATGGCGGAGAAGTTGTTAGAGCATTAACCAATCCAGATCTTGAAAAACTCAGCTATGGCCCAGAAGTACCACGTGGTCAACGTGGCTATTCAATGCTAAAAATGGGCGAATGGATGCGCGATGCATTCAAGTTAAACCGCGACCAACGTAATCTACGTATTTTTAGCCCTGACGAAACCTATTCAAATCAACTACAAGCTGTATTTGAAGAAACCGATCGTGCATGGCAGTGGCCAATTGAGAGTTGGGATGAAGATATGTCCCGTGAAGGTCGAGTCATTGAACTGCTTTCTGAAAACTTACTTTTTGGCATGCTACATGGTTACACAGTAACAGGCCGCCACGGCATGCTACCCACCTACGAAGCATTCTCACAAGTTATCTCATCGATGGCCGATCAGTACTGTAAATATGTCTACGCCAGCCAAGGCGTACATTTCCGTAAGCCACTGCCAGCCTGTAATGTCGTATTATCTTCATTACTTGAGCGCCAAGATCATAATGGCTATTCACATCAAAACCCATCTTTCCTTGGGGCTATGCTGGAGAAACATCCAAAAATAATCTCGGCTTACTTACCCGCAGATGCCAACAGCACATTGGTTTATACAGAGCGAGCCTTCGCAGACCGTGACAAACTCAATATTCTGGTTGCAGGTAAAAAAGAGTTACCACAATGGCTAAGCTTGGAAGAAGCGCGTAAACAAACAAAAGACGGCGTAATGGTGTGGGATTTTGCCTCAGATGAGAATCCCGATATTGTGCTGGCAGGTTGTGGAGATTATGTCACTCAAGAATGTATGGCTTCTCTAGTATTAATCAGAGAACTCCTTCCAAGAGTGAAAATCCGCTTCGTTAGTGTCACTGAATTAAGCAGTGATGGCTTAGGTAGCCGTAAATTTAAAGAAAAACCTTGGTTAATGGACGAAATATTTACTCAAGATAAAGGCGTGGTATTCAACTACCATGGTTACCCAAATACAATCAAAAAGTTAATTTTTGATTACAAAGGCAGCCGTCGCTTCAGAATTAAAGGCTACGAAGAAGAAGGTTCAACAACAACGCCATTTGATATGGGTGTTCGTAACGGTACATCACGCTATCACCTTGTAATTGATATGGCTTACAAGCTGTTCCAACAGGGCGTTATTGATGAAACTATGCACGTCTCTATCACCACTGATATGCTGCAAAGATTAGTTGACCACCGCAACTATATTAAAGCGAATGGTGTAGACCCAGTGGAAATCGAAAATTGGGTATGGACACGCTAATAGAAACATCTAATTAACATTAGATTGTAATTTAAAGGCATTCTTCGGAGTGCCTTTTTTGCATTAAAAATACCAGTTACAGAATGACAACCATTAAAAGGTTGATCTTAATACTGGAAAAAGTTAACAAACCAAGTGATAATTAACCGCTGGCTAAAATATCAAAGGATCCCCACACTAAGTGCTAGCAATGTTTTGCACAAAACCAGCAAAGCATATTGGTGGAGAATCATAATCAATGGACGTAAATAAAATGATGAAGAACACATTAAAAGTAGTATTACTGACATCTCTGCTTCCACTCGCAGCCAGCGCATCTCAGGAACTTACACCTTGGTATGTTGGTGCCGGTTTAGGCGTTAATAACTATGAGCACGTTGCCACTCAGAACGGTGAAGACAGTCCATACGCTTGGGATGTTTTCGCAGGCTACATGTTCAACGATTACTTCGGTGCTGAAATCGGCTTCCGTGATTTAGGTAATACAGATTGGAACGCAGCGGGTATCAGCAATGATGCAAGCGTAAAAGGTTCTACACTTGGTCTAGTTGGTATTTGGCCACTAGCTAACCGCTGGAGCCTATCTGCTGAAGCTGGTGCAATGTACTATTCACTCGAAAACAGCCAAAACAATGGTGTAACTTCGAGCAAATACAGTACAAATGATTTTGCTCCATATTTAGGTGCTGGTGTTGGTTATAACTTCACTGACAACTTAAAATTACAAGCTAAATATCGTCGTTATGAAAACTTAAATGATGATTACAATATTGTTGAAGCTGATAGCAACTACTGGGGTCTAGAACTGAGCTACCGTTTCGGAACTCCAGTTGCAGCAGCTCCAGTTGCCGCAGCAGTCGTTGCAGCAGCACCTGTTGATTCTGACAACGATGGCGTTTACGACGACAAAGATCAATGTCCAGCAACACCAGCAACTCACAAAGTTGACTCTGTTGGCTGTACTATCTATGAAAACGTGAAGAACAAAGAAGACGTAGGTTCAATCCAGTTTGCTAACGATTCTGCTGTAGTTAAAAATGTTTACTACAAAGACATCGAAAGATTAGCTAACTATTTGAACAAAAACCCAGCTTTCACTGTTGAAATCGCAGGTCACGCCTCAAATGTAGGTAAACCAGAATACAACATGGAATTGTCTGACAAACGTGCTGACGCCGTTGCCAAGATTCTTGTAGAGAAATATGGTATCAGCGGAAGCCGCGTAACTTCTAACGGTTACGGTGTTACTCAGCCATTGGTTGCTGGTGATTCAAAAGAAGCTCACGCTGCGAACCGTCGCATCGAAGCTATCGTGACTACCACAACAAAACAACCTGTTCTGAAGTAATAGTACTTACTGAAGTAAAAAAGTCGCTGCTTGCAGCGACTTTTTGTTTTTGTGGGGTATACACTAGGACAAGCGACGCCCTCTACTGCAGCCAAGATGATAGCCCGTAGCTCGAGCCATACCTTAATAGACATAAAATTGTCATTTTTGTAATTTTTTTACATTCAAGGTTGGAAAAGTTGGCAAAATCGCTTCTAATAGTCATCAGTGAATTCCGAGTTAAAACTGCTACCTGAGAAGGATGTTTTTCATGGCCAATACATTAGAGCAACTCAAGTTATATACCACTATCGTCGCTGACACAGGCGACATCGAAGCGATTAAACGCTACCAACCTGAAGATGCGACCACTAATCCATCACTCATCTTGAAAGCGGCTCAAATTCCTGAATATGAATCCCTTATAGATAACGCTATCGACTGGGCAAAATCACAAAGTACCGATCTCGTGCAGCAACTTGATGATGCCAGCGACAAACTAGCGGTCAATATCGGCGTAGAAATACTGAAACTCGTTCCTGGCCGTATTTCAACTGAAGTTGATGCCCGTTTATCATTCGATAAAGAAAAATCAATCGCTAAAGCCCATAAATTGGTTCGCCTATATAAAGAAGCGGGTGTAGATAAATCACGCATTCTGATCAAACTTGCTTCAACTTGGGAAGGCATTTGTGCCGCTAAAGAGCTAGAGCAAGAAGGCATCAACTGCAACTTAACCCTACTATTTAGCTTTGCTCAAGCGCGTGCGTGTGCCGAAGCGGGTGCTTATCTCATTTCTCCTTTTGTAGGCCGCATACTTGATTGGTACAAAAAAGATACAGGTAAAGATTACAATGCCGTAAATGACCCTGGTGTCATTTCAGTGACTGAAATTTATAACTACTACAAACAACACGGTTTTGACACTGTTGTTATGGGTGCAAGTTTCCGTAATATCGGTGAAATTATTGAGCTAGCAGGTTGCGATCGTCTGACCATTGGCCCTTCTCTATTAGAAGAACTGGCTAATTCGCAAGTTGACATCACACCTAAACTGGTTGCAGCAACGACCACTGTCGCTGCAGAACCCCCATTGACTGAAGCACAATTCCGTTGGGACTTTAACCAAGATCCAATGGCGGTTGATAAGCTTGCCGAAGGCATTCGAAACTTTGCGATAGACCAAGGTAAGCTCGAAGTCATGCTCACGGCTAAGCTCGCGAACTAAGCACTCTGGAGACGGTGAAATGACACTCTTGACCCAAAGCTCAACATGGCAAGCTTTATCAGCACACAGTAAAAATGTTCCGCATATGCGGGAATTGTTTGCAACTGACGCGGCACGTTTCAATAAAATGTCGCTATCAGCCTGTGGTTTATTACTGGATTACTCTAAAAACAGAGCAACAGCGGAAACGCTGGATCTGTTATTTGCGTTGGCAAGCAATAGCCAACTTGAAGCAAAAATCAAAGCGATGTTTGCAGGTGAAATCATTAACACCACAGAGAAGCGCGCCGTACTGCACACAGCGCTTCGCAGTACTGCAGAACAATCGATTATTGCCGAGGGTCAAGACATAGTTCCTGAAGTTCAACAAACTCTAGATAAGATGCAAGGGTTTGTGAACTCAGTGACGTCAGGTCAATGGAAAGGTTACACAGGTAAAGCGATAACCGATATTGTGAGTATTGGTATTGGCGGCTCTTTCCTAGGCCCCAAAATCGTCTCTCAAGCGTTGCGCCCTTATTGGAACCCCGAATTAAATTGTCACTTTGTGGCAAACGTCGACGGGACTTCTATTAGTGAAAAGCTGAAGTTACTGGATCCTGAAACGACCTTGTTCATCATGTCATCCAAATCTTTCGGGACACAGGAAACCTTAACTAATACCCTCACCGCAAGAGACTGGTTCCTGGCGAAAGGCGGTTTGCAGTCTGATGTGGCAAAACACTTTGTCGCAGTCACTTCAAACGTAGCAAAAGCGACAGATTTTGGTATCGATGCAAACAATATTTTTCCTATGTGGGATTGGGTTGGTGGCCGTTACTCTCTCTGGTCAGCGATTGGCTTGCCGATTGCACTTTTGATCGGTATGGATAACTTCAGGGCTCTACTCACGGGTGCGCATCAGATGGATGAGCACTTCGCCACAGCGCCACTGACTGAGAATATGCCGGTTATCATGGGATTACTCTCCCTATGGTACGGAAACTTCTTTAATGCTCAGTCCCATGTCGTATTAACCTACGATCATTATCTGCGAGGCCTACCCGCTTACTTCCAGCAGCTCGATATGGAAAGTAACGGTAAGTCAGTCACCTTAAATGGTACTGATGTTGACTACAGCACAGGTCCCGTCATTTGGGGGGGCGAAGGCACTAATGGCCAACATGCCTACCACCAGTTATTACATCAAGGTACCGCACTGATCCCTGCCGATTTCATTATGCCGCTGCAAAGCCATAATCCTATCGGTGAGCACCATGACCAATTAGCGTCAAACTGCTTCGGTCAAACCCAGGCCTTAATGCAAGGTCGTACTTTTGATGAAGCTTTAGCCGAACTTGCTAATAGCGCATTATCCACCACAGAGAAGCAGCTGATCGCTCAACATAAAGTCATGCCTGGTAACAAGCCGAGCAACACCTTGCTTATGGATAAGCTCACTCCATGTACCCTAGGCGCTTTAATTGCCTTATATGAACATAGAACCTTCGTTCAAGGTGCTATTTGGGATATCAATTCCTTCGATCAATGGGGTGTAGAACTCGGTAAGAATCTCGGTAACGATGTGTTAGCACGCATTGGCGCAGAGCAAGATTCCGATGCTTTAGATGCCTCAAGCAACGCATTGATTAACCTTTATCGACAAGGCAAAATCTAATCGAACAAAAAGCCAGCAATTGCTGGCTTTTTAATTCTACCCCGTTCTTTTTATTAAATTTTCCTGCTTAACTCCGCTCTACTTCTGCATATAACATCAATGACATATAACTCAAAGTTCATTTCAACTTAACACAAATGAAACATAATTCTTGCACCCTGTTTTAAAAATATGTTATTTAATCGCTGACAAAACATACAACAACAGGAGGTTGCCATGGATCGTTTAGATTATGGTTGTGCGCTAGATGAAGTCGTTGAAAGACCCGATCGTTCGCGAGGCTCCAATAAAAAACGTAAATGGCGTGAGATCGAAGCGTTAAAAGATAAGCATCGTTTGCTCAAAGAACTCCAAGAAATCGATAATAACTTTAACTACGACATTGATGCTATCCAGTTGTAATTACATGTTTATATGAGCTAGTTATCATTTCAAACATGAATAGAAAAGCGCCCTTCGGCGCTTTTTTTATTTACAACTATTGGAGCAAACAGAATATAAGCGGGGTATGGTCTTACGAGCAGGAATTTTAAAAAATAAATCAACAACAGTAGCTTACGATGGCACCGAACGTCATCGACACCGATAATACTTTACAAATCCCAACCAACTTTGGCTCACGAGACATAGCTGTCTGAATAAAAGATGTGCTCCTTAGCTGTATAAAAACACCAGCTTAAGCCCACAACATGGGCCCAATAAACTAAAGAGTATTAGTCAGACGCTGTGAGATAAACCCGTAAATCTTCAAATTCTTTCTGCTCTCGATCAAGAAACAAAGGATCATCGATCAGCGATTTCTGACACTCTAACTCAATAACTTGCCAATCTTGCTCAGTTAAACTTTTGGCTAACAAAGGAAATATTTCCCGTTCCTCCATCTGCATATGTCGCTCTTGCAATGCGACATACTCTGCAAAATCAACAATCAGTTTCTCGCGTGCAACCACAATATCACTGAGGATCAAGTTTAAAGTCGCCATCAAGGTGGCCGAGGATTGGATCACCGACTCATGTTCGGCACTCAATTTATCGATAGTATCGTTCGTTTTATGGGCTAGGTAGTAGGCATAAATAATGTCTTCAATGGGATGATGGCAACGTTCAGCATATCCTTGCATATATTCAACAATATCGCGCACGACGCTGAAGTTGATTGACTCACCTTCGGATAGTTTCATCTGCTTGTTTTTTAAAACATTTAGCAATACAGCTATATGTTTATGATCATGCATGAGTCTTTTAAGCATAATGCCTCCTGAATATGGGTCTGACTATTGATACTAGCCAAGTCGTGAACTAACACCAATATAACAGGCTAAAACCTGTTCACTTTATGATGTTGATCAAGTAAATCACATACCAAACAGTAAACAGACCACAAACATTAGCACGTCTCGGCATATTTCAGGGAAATTTAGCTGTTTATCTCACCACTTTGCGATTTCTAATCACTTTTTTATTCGTAAATACCACAACCACATAGTCATTTGGCAAGCTGATGTAATTGCTGTTGTAGCTTTTTAAACTCAAGTCTTAATACTTGCTGCGATTCGATTAGCTGCGCTTCATCGACATCCTTAACTGCAAGATACGGGTAATCCTTGAGCAGTTTTTGTTCCAGCACGAATGCTTGCTCAGTCTCCTTCGCTTCGATAAGGACTTGTAACCGATGTAAATACTCAGTCAATGACACTTGATTGATTTCAGCAGACTCAGATAATTTTGGTGCATTCATAGACCTTGCAGCGATAGCGGGGCTAATTGCATCCTGCTGCTCAGTTGCTCCCAATGCGGCTTTAGCTTGCTGCATTTCCGTCTGTCTTTTATGTTCAGCCACGGCTTCTGTTTGCATTTTTAAAGATTGCATCGCTTCAGTATCAGCCATTCTTGCCATCATTTGTGGCGCGGGGGCACTCATCACCATAGGACTTGGAACAAGTGTATCTTCGACTTGAGGTCGATTCAGCACCAGCAGACCAACAACAAGCACTAACGATGCCGCGCTCGATAACACCCAAGGATGGCGTCGCCAGACAGAACTTGGCGCTTCAACGGCGGTTATTTTGCTTTGATGCATTTCAGCTAAGTGAGTTTGCGCCAGCTGTAAGATATCTTGATCGAGTTGCTGCGGTGGAACCTCTAAGGCCTGCTGGCGATACCAAGCCAGCACTTCCTGTTGTAATGCGCGCTCATCAGCACTTGAAGAATTACTCATGACCCGCCTCCTGCCATTTCGCGCTGACACAATCTTTTAGGCTTTGGTAAGCATAACGAATACGGCTTTTAGTCGCTTCTAAGGTCACGCCCGCAATGTCGCTAATGATGGCAGCCGTAAAACCCATTTCAATATTCAGGATAAATGCCTCTTTCTGAACTTGGGGTAACAGTGCGATACAGGTCTTTAGCAATAAGCTCTTTTGCGCTTCTTGCCACTGCACATCGGGCTTATCTTGCTCACCCGCCACAAAAGTATCGAGTCCTGCATCATCTTCATCAGTAGCGACTAAATCCACGGGCTTAACCGCCCGAACATGATCAATCAATAAGTTATGAGCGATACGATACAACCAGGTAGTAAACTTAGCACTGGCTTCATAGTTAGCCGCAGCGCGGATCACCCGCCCCCAGGTTTCTTGATACAAATCTTCAGCTAACTGCTTATCACCTAACTGGCGTACAAAATAGCGATAGAGTGCACCTTTGTGCTTCAGGTATAACTGTTCAAATGCTTTTGAATCGCCCTTGGCATAGCACAACATCAATTGCTCATCTGAGTGCTCATGGTTTGATAATTGCGCTATTGCTAATGCCACGGGAAATTCCTCATCATTGGGGTTAGCCCCACGAATTTACTTTTACTATTGTAATCTCTCATTGCGCGTATTGCTCTTGTCTCTCACTGGCTCGCCATGAAGCTTATCTTGGGGAGGAAAAGGTTTATCCGTACCATCGAATACCTTCTTAATCGGCACATGACTAGATTGCTCTATGGCCGCGGCGGTTTCCATTAATTGCACAAACTCATGGCGATATCCAAAAGGATCGTCCCCTAATGCCGAACGTGCTAACTGGCTTAACTTAGTATAATCAAATTGATGTAGATAATGGCTGCCATTCAGTAATTGCCCTAATCCTGCAACCGCTGCTGCAAATCTAAAATCATCACTCGCTTGTTCTAACAGCTTAACATTTTGGTCTAACCTGATGGGATAGCTCAGTAACTGACTCTGTGTTTGCTCTGGCAGCTTGTATCTCAGTTTAAGGAAAGCGATTTCTTCACGGCTGTATTTTTCTTGCCCCGTTTGAGCATCAACGCCATATCTGAGTTTATCATTCGCCATCTGCCCTGCTTCAACATATCTTAATTCATATAAGGCAGTCACTGTATGACCCGCGCCAATTTCACCCGCATCCACCTTATCGTTGTTGAAATCCTCCCGTGCTAAAGCACGATTCTCATAACCGATTAGACGATACTCGGACACTAAGGCCGGATTAAACTCCACTTGCACTTTGACGTCTTTAGCAATAGTGAACAAGCTTGAACTTAACTCGTCCACCAGCACTTTTCGCGCTTCATTCAGGGTATCGATATAGGCATAGTTGCCATTGCCCTTATCCGCTAATTGCTCCATGAGTTGATCGTTGTAATTCCCCAAACCAAACCCTAAGGTTGTCAGGCCAATACCATGATCTTTTTCCTTCTCAATCAAGGCAATCAAATCATCAAAATCTGTCATACCAACGTTGAAATCACCATCCGTCGCGAGGATGACTCGATTAATACCATGGGGGATGAAATGCTTTTTCGCCAATTGATAAGCTTGTGTGATTCCTTGCCCACCATTGGTTGAACCACCTGCGCTCAATTGCTCTAACGCATAGGTTAAAGTTTGAGTGTCATTACCCGACGCGCCATCGAGCACTACACCAGCAGCCCCTGCATAAACCACAATAGAGACTTTATCCTGCGCGCTTAATTGCGCCGTCAGCAACTTGAGTGCTGTTTGCAGTAAAGGCAATTTATCTGCAGATGCCATAGAACCTGACACATCGAGCAAAAAGACTAAGTTACTGGCGCCTAACTGAGATTTAGGTAAGTCATACCCTTTAAGACCAATCCGTAACAGCATCATGTCATCGTTATAAGGGGATGGCGCAAGCTCTGTCGTAACGCTAAACGGCGCGGTATTTTTAGCAGGTAAGGGATAATCGTAGGCAAAATAATTAAGCATTTCTTCGACTCTGACTGTACCTTTCTCGGGCAAGCGCCCTTCCCTCAGCATCCGCCTTAAGGTGGCATAACTGCCAGTATCAACATCGATGGAAAAAGTCGATACTGGGATTTCTCCTGCCACCATGATGCCATTTTGCACCAGCGGCTCGAATTTATTTTGTGCTAACGGAATCGCGGCATAGTCTGACGGCATTGGGGCTATGTTCATTCCCATCACTGCACCATGGGTAGACATTTGCATCGGCACCGCGACTCTGGCCATCTTAGTAGCATCAAGCATTTCAGCACGGCGCAGTGACACTTCTTTATGACTCTGCTCGGCTTGCAGCTCCGCTTGTCGTTGTTGAGCCTCAGAGCCTTTACCGCCACAGGCCGTTAAACTCAGCATGACTAAGAATAAAGCTGCGCTATTGCTCGCCGATATGCTGACGCTTCCCCAAGATAATAAGGAATGTGTAATGGTTTTCTGGGAGTATATTGTTTTCATGTTGAATGCCTTTGATGTTGACCTAAGGCTGTAAACGGCGCAAATGACTAAAAGGGTTAAAGTATCAAAATATTTTACAAACCACTCTTAAATGAGAATCAAACAGCCTCCAAGCACACTTTTTATACAAAACAAAGTATTTTCAATCGTTTTTGCAATCAAGCTCACACTGCGTCTTGTATCAGGTCACTAAAATAGAAGCTTGTTACTCGCCTCGCTATGGGACCCACTCGTGTCACACTCAGCTCATTTGTTTTCCCTAAGAATCGCCCACGCACTCACAGAAGCTTGCGTGAAGGATAAGTATTCGTTTAAACGTTTTGGGCAAGATCTTCTTGCAGGTCTCACTGTCGGCATTATTGCCATTCCGTTAGCAATGGCATTAGCCATTGCCAGTGGAGTTGCACCTCAATACGGTTTATACACTGCGATTGTCGGCGGTTTTATTATCGCCATATCTGGCGGCTCACGTTATAGCGTGTCAGGCCCGACAGCGGCATTCGTAGTATTGCTCTATCCAATAGCCCAACAATTTGGTTTAGCAGGATTATTAATCGCGACTGTGATGTCCGGAATGATACTCGTCGGCATGGCAATGCTGCGACTTGGCCGATTAATTTTGTATATCCCTGAATCCGTCACCTTAGGCTTTACCGCGGGGATAGGTGTCGTCATCGCTACCTTGCAGCTCAAAGATTTTTTCGGACTCGATATAGCCCAGATGCCAGAGCAATATCTGGCTAAGTTGATGACATTAGCTCAAGCCCTACCCTCGGTGCATTTACCTAGCCTACTGGTAGCATCCGCGACCTTAGCGACTATGCTACTTTGGCCAAAACTCAAAACACCCGTGCCAGCGCACCTTCCAGCTATTATACTCGGCACTATGTTCGCCTTGGTTCTCAATGCCATGGGTGCAGATATAGAAACCATAGGAACCCGTTTTCACTATCAACTGAGTGATGGCACCACAGGCATGGGAATTCCTGCCGTATTACCCAGTTTCGAATGGCCTTGGCTGCAAGCTGGCGCGAATGGCCAAGCCTTTCAGTTTAATCTCGCGACCTTTCAAGCTTTATTACCAGCCGCCTTTGCCATTGCCATGTTAGGCGCAATTGAATCGCTACTGTGTGCAGTGGTGCTCGATGGCATGACAGGTAAACGTCACAGTGCCAACAGTGAATTACTAGGGCAAGGTATAGGTAATATCATCACACCGTTTTTTGGCGGTATACCGGCCACTGCAGCAATTGCCCGTAGCGCGGCAAACGTCAAAGCGGGAGCTCAGAGCCCGATAGCGGCCATGATCCACGCCATAGTAGTCTTAATTGGTTTAGTCGCCTTAGCGGGCGTATTAGCTTATTTGCCCATGTCAGCCATGGCAGCCCTGCTACTTGTTGTGGCTTGGAACATGAGTGAAGCCCACAAGGCACTACATTTAATTAAAACTGCGCCCACCAGCGATATCATGGTTTTTGTCAGTTGTTTTTCATTAACGGTTATTTTCGACATGGTGATCGCCATCAGTGTTGGAATTATCCTTGCTGCCTTGCTGTTTATGAAAGAAATTGCCGAGATGACAAAGCTTTACGATATCAGCACCAACAAGCGTTATGTGGATCAAGAGCTACCTGCCGATTGGGCTGTCCTTAAAATTAACGGGCCGCTATTCTTCGCTGCTGCTGACCGCATTTTCTCCGAAATCGCGAGTCTCACTGAAGATAAACAAGTGATAGTGCTTTATCTCGATGGAGTATCTATTCTGGATGCGGGAGGATTAGCCGCACTGACGAAGCTGATTGAAAAATGCAAAGCGAATAAGACTAAGCTCATTATCGCCGATCTGCAGTTCCAGCCCATCCGAACGCTGGCGAGAGCGAAGATCCAGCCAATTGAAGGTGTGTTGAAGTTTTACTCGACCCTACGTGAAGCCATGACAGAAGCGCCAGTTATCACTCAGCAAACTGAAATCACTGCGGATAAGCAGACACAGTAAACCAGTAGCACGATCTCAGGGCTTAATGTTGCTGACTTATCTCAAAGGCCAACCTCAGTGTTGGTCTTTTTTATAGCTCCATCACCTCACCTATTCATCGCCGCGAAAGACGTTTTTTCACACGCAAAAACGGGCAGAAATCGCTAGGATCATGGTATTATTCAGCGCCATGATGCTAGCTACCGATGACGGCTAGACAAGCATCAACTGTACCTAGACCTGAAACAAGGTCAAAATATAATTAAAATTAGTGAGTTAAGGAGTTATCATGCAAGCCCTTGTTGCTGTTGTTATGGGTTCTAAAAGTGATTGGCCCACGATGGAAGCCGCCGCTGAGATAATGGATAAACTGCAAGTGCCTTATCATGTTGAAGTGGTTTCCGCCCATAGAACGCCAGATAAACTCATGGAGTTTGCAGCCTCTGCCGCCGAACGTGGTTTTAAAATCATCATTGGTGGCGCCGGTGGTGCAGCGCACTTACCCGGTATGATTGCCTCTAAAACTCGCTTACCCGTATTAGGTGTACCAGTCCAAAGTAAAGCCCTGTCAGGTATGGATAGCTTATTGTCTATCGTTCAAATGCCAAAAGGCATCGCCGTCGGCACCTTAGCCATAGGTACAGCGGGCGCATTCAATGCGGGATTATTGGCCTGCCAAATCCTTGCGAATAACGATACAGAATTAGCGGCTCGTGTTGACGCTTTCAGAGAAGAACAGACCCGTGCGGTACTGGACAATCCAGACCCGAGGGAAGTCTAATGACCCAGACAAACACTAAACCTAAGGTTTGGGTATTAGGTAATGGTCAGCTGGGCGCCATGTTGACCCACGCTGGTGAGCCATTAGCGATTGAAGTTAACGCCGTCGATATCATGACGCCTACGGATGACATTCTACCACTCGCGCCCCACGACATTATTACCGCCGAGCGCGAACAGTGGCCAGAGTCCGCCCTGAGTTTACAACTCAGCTCACACCCCCATTTTGTTAATGGTCCGGTATTTAGCCGTTTAGCCGACCGTTTTAGCCAAAAAAGTCTACTCGACCAGCTCAGTGTTCCCACAGCGCCTTGGACCTTAGTTGACGATAACACCCAAGTCGATACCCTGTATCAGCACTATGGTCCTAGAGTCTTGATGAAACGCCGTACTGGGGGTTATGACGGTAAAGGTCAACATTGGCTAAAAGAAGCCGAAGCGGGTGATATTCCAAACGATTGGCGTAACCTTGCGATTGCTGAGCAAGCGATTAATTTTGATGAAGAAGTATCATTGGTTGGCGTGCGTACTCGCAAAGGCGAATGTGTGTTTTATCCGCTGACGCTGAACTTACATCAGGACGGCATTTTAATGGCGTCGATTTCGCCACTAGCACGCTTAACCCCCTTGCAAGCCCAAGCCGAAACTATGCTCAGCGTTATTATGCACGAGCTTGAATACGTTGGCGTAATGGCAATGGAATGCTTCCGTGTTGGCGATGAGTTACTGGTGAATGAGCTGGCGCCGCGAGTGCACAACTCTGGCCATTGGACTCAAGCCGGAACCCATATGGATCAATTCCAGCTGCATCTTAGAGCACTTTGCGGAATTGCGATCCCACAGCCACAAGTGAATTTTCAGTGTGTTATGGTCAACCTTATCGGTATCGATAATGACCCTCGCTGGTTAAGTTTGCCCAATGCTGAGTTGTACTGGTACAACAAAGAAGTTCGCCCGGGTCGTAAAGTCGGACATTTAAACCTATCAGTGCCAAATCAAACTGTGCTCAACCAGAGCATAGCCGCACTGCAAACTTGGATGCCAATCCAATACCAAGCACCATTAGCTTGGATATTGGCCGAATACGCAGAAAATTCGCGTTAATTCAGTATTTAGTACCAAAATCACTGATATGAAATTGTTCACAGTTTCATATCAGTTTATATTTCAATTTTCGTTATATACTTAACTGAACTCAGTGTGAATACGTTAGTGATGTATAGCATTCAATGATTACTAGCAATGACACAGATAAAGGAATAGTCGAGTGAAATTAAGGGATAATTTCAAACGTAAGACCATAGATCGCTTAGATTATCGCTATCATCTGCTACTGCTTATAGTGCCGATATGTCTATTCATCCTGCTGTTTATCTTTAATGCATCCACAGAAAATTGGACTATCCTGCCCTTACTGTTTGTTTGCATCATTTATATTTTTGCCTACAGCCTAATTTACTATTTGCATCAGGGTCGTTTAACTCGACTATGGCAGCATTTAGAGCAAGTCGTCACCATCAACGATGCCATCTATGAACTCGCCCATCTCTCGAGTCATTATAAAAATGAGCATGCCTTTCTGGACGCCTTACTCAATAAAGCCGTGTACGTGATTAATGGTGCCGAAATGGGCAGCATCATTAAAATCAACGAGGTGAATAATAAACTGTATTTTGAATCTGTCGTGGGGCTCGATTTAGCAAAGCTCAGACAACTGGATTTTACCTTAGAGCAAACTTTTGAATATCGACTCACTGAAGGGAGATGCGATCAAGTGGTGGTCATCAATGATATGAAGAATATCAATGCGGCTAGCACTTTAACGGAAGATGATCAAAAAGTGTTACTCTCAGTGTCGAAGCAGCCGATACGCTCAACCCTGTCTAGCCCTATTCGTATTGATGGCAAACTGTATGCCATGCTCAATCTCGATAGCAGTAGCATTGGCGCCTTTAGCGATTACGACCGCAATCTTGTCTCTATCCTAACTCACGAAGCTAGCAATGCCATTGCGCTCTATCAGAAGTCACTGCAGATCACTAAACTTGCCAATTTTGATCCATTAACAGGGCTTTATAATCGAAAGAATTTTGAAGATGAACTGCACCACTGGCAGCACAAACCTCACTTAGGCAGTTTTTTAATTATTATCGATATGGACAATCTCAAGTCCATTAATGATGCCTATGGGCACCAGATGGGTGATGTTGCCATCAAGCGAACAGCCACCGCCATGCTCACCTATTGGCAAAATAAAGGCATTATTTCCCGTTTTGGTGGAGATGAGTTTGTCGCTTTATGCCATGGGCCGTTAGCTCAAATTGAACAGGACTTAGATGATATGCGCAAAACCTTGAATCAAGGTTCAGAGCTTAGCCTAGGTTTTAGTTTTGGTATTGCGCCGTTTGAAACCGATTGGTATCAATCCTTTAAGACTGCAGATCATGCTATGTATGAGCAAAAGCGTGCGAAGAAAAAAGCCATTCAGGCATTAGAAACCTTCGCAGTGAAAGCGCAATAAATCAATTGAAGTATGGTGCTGCAGCCGATGTCAAAAGGCTAATATCAACAATCAGTAAGCGTCGGAGTTGAATATCTGAGTTTAAGATTTGAGTTTACTATCTCGATTAGCTATCTCGATTAGCTATCTCAATTAGCTATCTCGATTAAATATCTAAATTGAACACCGACAGTCAGCCATTCTCACTTAAGTGGCTAACAATGATATAAAAACGTAATCCTAACCAAAAAATAAACGCCACAGCCAAGATGAATCTAAATCTTCTTGGCAGGTTTTATATTGAGCCGCGTAGCGTTTCGACCTTTCATCCACCTTATTCGCCACTTTCACTAACCACGCCTTAGATTTATAACTGCCACGGCGATAACCGCCCCAGCCTTCGTGATAATTAAGATACTGCGCCCGCGCATCCCATTTAGATACGCCATTTATCTTATGGGTTTTGCTGATAAACCAGCCCATAAAATCCAAGGCATCATCGAAATCACTGCGGCTCGACCAACTGTTTCCCGTCTCACGCACATAATCATCCCACGTCATGGTCTTAGCCTGCGCATACCCATAGGCATCACTGGCACGGCCAATAGGGATAAAACCTAAAAAGTATTCCATCGGTGGCGCGGCATTGTGCTTGAATGAGCTCTCTTGATACATCATAGCTAACGGCACATGCACTGGCACACCCCATTTATCACGGACATCTTTAGCGGCATCGTACCAATCTCGGTGTTCTTGAAATATCTCACACAAATTTTCGGGAGACTTAGGCGGAGATGTCGCGCAACCTGACAAGATGCCGAGACTTGCGCAGAGTAAGATAGCGGAGGACTTATTCATTAATATCATGTTCTTTGGAGAGTTAGCTCGCGCCATGATGTCATAGACTCAGGCTGAGGCAAGCATAAAAAGCCTTTTTTGCGCTTAGAAGATCTCAGCGCTAGAGGCTAAATCAATATGACTTAAATCGAATGTAGCTGGCTTAACACTTTGGCTATTTCGTTTCGGGACTCAGCTCAAACTGACACTCATGATCTTCTTGCTGCCACACGCCGGGTTCCCAATACGCAGTGTCTTTACCCATATAGCGCTTATCGGTGTGAAATAACGCACCGATATGATAACGCTGATGACTTTCAACATTGAGCTTGAATACTTTGGGTGTCCGCGCGGCAAGCGTGACTGACAAACTTGGATCATCGATCAGCTCCGCAACGGTAAATTCATATTCGCCAGGCGCTAACTGATAATTAGGCTTAGAAACGACTGCCTGCCCGTTTAAATGGGTCACCACAACTCGATACCAGTGAGTACTGGCATCGGGCTGCAAATAACCCGACACAGTACCACAGCCCAGTGGGTCTTCAGGTGACGCGGCGCAGCCAGATAACAAGGCACTGAACACAATCAAGGCTGCGCGGGCACGTAGGCCAGTGAAAGAGAATAACCCCTCTTTCACGGCTTCACTCCAAAGTAATCTTCCAGATAATCATCGAATGAAACTGCACTCTGTGCCGCCTCTAGTTCAGCTTGCTTGTTAAGCGAACTGGATGCTTCAGCTTGATACTGCGCTATGGTCTCGCTCGACAAGGGATAATCGATAAAGTATTGGTAGTATTGCTGCGCTAACGTCATTACCCACTGACCATGATCTTGGCCCTTGTTGATCACGTTTTGAAGTACTTGTCCCGACAGGGTTAAATTCGGATCTTCAGCCGCTTTGCGCCAATGGGCCAAAGCCATTTGATAATCCGTCCCCTCACCATCAAGCAATACTGCCAAAGGTTGCAAGGCATCAAACAACTCTTCTAACCAAGATTTAAGCGAACGTGAACCGTCTGCGGTTAATAACTCAAGCCCAGGTTTACGGCCTTCAAGCACCACAGCTTTAAGATTTGCGCTTAATCTCGCCTCTTCGCTCGCCTCAGACTTAGGCGACTGCGTTAATAAACAATAGAGTAGGAATAAATCAAGGAAACGCACTTGTGTCGCCTCAATGCCAACTGGGCTAAATGGATTAACATCCAGCGCTCTCACTTCAATGTATTCCACCCCAGCACGGGCCAGAGCTTCAGACGGTTTCTCGCCACTACGTGTGACCCGTTTCGCACGGATTGGCGAGTAGAACTCGTTTTCAATCTGCAATACATTGGCATTAAGTTGACGATACTCACCATCGACTTTAACGCCGATATTAGCAAAGTTTGCTGAAGGCATTTTAGTGGCAGCATTCACGCCAGCCAGATACTCAGGCAAAGAGTTATAGCTGATATTTAGATCTTCTTGCTCTTTGTTGGTGTAGCCTAAATCACTCATACGCAACGAAGTGGCATAGGGCAGATACAGAGTTCCGTGGCCCGTTTTTTCAAACTTGAGGTCGGTTTTTTGATCTTTAATAAAGGAGCTACATAACGCTGGCGAGGCACCAAATAAATAAGGTAGTACCCACACTAAACGGCGATAGTTACGGATCAAGCCGAAATAGGATTCTGAAATAAAATCATCGTAAGTTAACTCTTTATCACTTAACTCATACAGGCTTTGCCATAATTCTTGCGATACCGAAAAGTTAAAGTGCACCCCAGAGATGATCTGCATCAGGGCGCCATAACGATAGGTTAACCCCTTACGATACAAGGTTTTCATCATGCCAGTATTCGATGAGCCATAGCGGGCAACGGGGATCTGTTGCTCATCTTTCACATAGCAAGGCATGCTCACGGGCCACAAACGCTGACCATTTAAGTGGCGCACGCTGAAAGCATGAGTCTCCGTTAACCCAGTGAGAAGTTGCTCAACATTGTGATTTACTGGCGTAATAAACTCGAGCAAGGCTTCACTGTAATCCGTCGTAATACGCGAATGCATTAACGCCGAGCCTAAGGCTTCGGGATGCGAGTCTGTAGCGAGATAACCAAACTCATCAATCCGCAACGCCTCACGTTCTATGCCACGTAACATACCCAAGAGTGCGGTGCGCCCATTGGCGTCCGAGAGATGTTGTACTAATTCATTGAATGACTTCAATTTGCGCTTCTCTAATTGGTGATTCGCTATCGCGACAAGGTTAACAGTCAGACCTTTATTTTGAGGCTTATCTTGCAAAATATGCCTCAAAATAAATCTAAACCTGTCTGTGGGGCAAGCCAAATTCACACCTTGTATGATTAAAAGCAGACGGTGACAGCTAATGCTGTCACCGTCTTTCGATGTAAATCCGGTAAATATAGGGCAAATAGTCGTTAACTAATGCACCCATCTATCTACCTATATAAGGGCGAAATACTAATTTACAATACTAAAGTTTCAATTGGATAGCCCAATACCGCTAAATCCGCTTCAATTGTCGCTTTATCTCCCACCACCAGAATCACCATTTTATTGATATCTAGCTCGGAAGCCGCGAGGGCATTGAGTTCATCTTTTGTTACAGTATTAATGATCTTGTCCTGTTGAGTCGTAAAATCTTGACTCAATTGGTAACGTTGGATCATCCGCATAAAGCCCGCTTTTTGATACGGTGTTTCATAATCAAGAGCTTGCCCTTGAGAGACTGAATTACGCATAAAGGCAAGTTCAGTATCCGTCATGCCCTGCTGCTGATAAGCACTGATTTCTTTTACAAACTCAATGAGTGCTTTCGCCGTCACGTCACTGCGAACGTTACTTGATGCGACAAAATCGCCCACTTCAGCACCGCCAGTAAAACGGGTGCGAGCACCATAGGTATAACCTTTATCCTCACGTAAATTTAGGTTGATACGGCTATTGAATGCGCCGCCTAACGGATAATTCATCAGATAAGATTTAAAATAATCGCCTGTGGCATCGTAGGGTAATGCGCGCTTGGCAATATTGATTACCGATTGCGCCGCACCAGGTTTATCAATCACATAAATTGTGCCGCCTTTTAATGCAGGGAGTGGCTTAAGTGGCGGTACCACAGCTGCTTCTCCTTTCCACTGGTTTAATCCCGCTAATTTAGGCAGCAATGCAGATTCAGATAAATTAGCAACAGTGACAATTTTAGCGTTGCCGCCTTGATACTGCTGGGCATAAAACGCTTTTACATCGGCTAACGTAAGCGCCGCGACAGAATCGAGCGTGCCGAGATCATTCACACCTAACGCATTGTCTTTACCGTATAACAAAGACGACAACGCCGTATCAGCCAGATAGCTAGGATCGGACTGCATATGCTGGATCTGTTGTAATTGCTGCTGTTTCACTCGCGCAAAGTCAGCTTCGCTAAACGCTGGCTGAAACAGCTTTTCTTCCATAATCGCCAGCGTCTCATCTAAATGTGCTGTCAGAGCCGATACTTTGATCGAACTTTGATATTCAGACGCACTAAAATCGACACTACTACCTAGCATTTCTAAGGCTTGTGATAGTGCTTCACTGCTGCGTTTCTGACTCGATTCATTAAGCATTTCAGCAGTCAGCGTTGCTAAGCCTGCTTTTTCGACGGGTATGAGTCTGTGGCCACCATTGAGATAAACAATTAACTCAACTGTTGGTGTTTCAGTACTTTGAGTGCCCATGACTTCGATGCCATTGGCTAAGGTTTTTGTCCAAATTTTAGGTACTTTAAGCATAGGTGCAACGCCAGATGCAGGCATCTTAGTCCGATCAAAACTTGAAACAAGTTCAGGCTTGGGCAAATCCCCCTCTACCGCAGTTTGTGCAATCGGCAACGTTGCAGGTGTGAAGTTATCCACATGGGCAATAAGTGACGTCATTCCCTGCGGCACCACACTCATAACCACCATAGGCTTATCTTTAATGTATTGCTTAAACACGCGCATCACATCGTCTTTGGTCACATTGGCATAACGATTCAGATCTGAGGCAATCATGTTCGGATTGCCCGACAGCGTTTGGTTCATCGCTAAGGTCGACACTTTGCCAGAAACACTCTGCAGGCTATAAATGGTATCAGCCTCAAACTGCACTTTGACTTTTTGCAGATCGTCATCAGTAACGCCACGTTGCTCAAACTCCTTAATCGAGTCGAGGATACGTTGCTCCAGATCCGCCAGTTTGCCGCCCTTTTCAGGATTGGCTAAAGCATAAATCGACATCTGACACGCAAGCTCTTGACAAGGATGACTCACATTAGCCTGCACCGCATAACCGTCCTTCACCAAGTTTTTATATAATAAGGATGTTTTACCACCACCTAAAATATTGGCTAACAGATCGAGCGCGGCCTCATCTGAATGTCTAGCGTATACAGTTGGAAAACCAATACGGATCAAAGGCAAGTGCACTTGATCTTCCATGGAGAGGTAACGCGTCTTATCTAAGTTAACCAGCACCTTTTGCTCTAACGAGACTTCAGGGCCGCGGGGGATTTCACCAAAATATTTATTTACCCAGGCTAAGGTTTGCATTTCATCGAAATCGCCACCTATGGTCAAGGTCGCATTGTTAGGGCCATACCAACGTTGGAAAAAGTGTTTAACATCGTCAACCGTGGCGCGATTAAGATCGTCCGGCCAGCCAATTACAGGCCAAGAATAAGGATGACCGACAGGGTACATAGCTTGGCTAAAACGCTCACTCATGCGGCCATAGGGCTGATTATCGATACGTTGTGCACGCTCGTTTTTGACGGTTTCGCGCTGCACTTCGAATTTTTCACTAGTGAGTGCGGGCAACAAAAAGCCCATACGGTCCGACTCAAGCCACAACATTTTTTCTAATTGATTGTTGGGTACTGTCTCAAAGTAATTGGTTCTGTCGGTATTGGTCGTGCCATTTAGGGTACCACCGGCTTCGGTAACCACTTCAAAATGCTGTTCATCGGCAACATGCTGCGAGCCTTGGAACATCATGTGTTCAAATAAATGCGCAAATCCCGAACGCCCAGCTAATTCGCGAGCAGAGCCCACATGATAAGTGACGTCAACATGCACTAAGGGATCGGAATCATCTTGATGTAAAATAACCGTTAACCCATTGGCTAATTGGTACTTTTTGTAGGGGATCCCTACTTGCGAATCGGCCAATTGCACATTTTCGATAAGTTTAACGCCTGCGGGCAAGTTCGCCGTAGTCGTTTCAGATGCACAACCCGCAAGTGCGGCAGAAATTGCGACCGCTAATATCCATTTCTTCAAAACATTCCCCTCATACATCAATGGGCCAAAAATACAGCTTCATAATCATAGTGCTGCGTTTAGTCATAGTGCGCTTAAATGATTAAGCATTGGGATTTATGACTCGCAAAATTAACACTAAGTTCCTATCTATACAGTCTATACAGTCTATACAGTAAATTCAGTCTAAACGGAAAAACACTCCCCGCCCTTGACCATTAAATGCATCCTAGCGCCATCATGCCATCCATTGCAGCACGGCAGCGGCAATAATTAAGTAACGAATTGTTTTACCAATTAAAATCATCACCAAAGAGGGTATTAGCGGTAGCCTCAACCAACCCGCCAATAAACAGAGAATATCGCCGACAACTGGTGCCCATGAGAGTAACAACGCCCATACGCCGTAGCGTTCAATCAAGGCGAGCCCCTTTGCGTGTTTACCTTTCGCTAACGCTTCTGGTGATTTTGCTAGACGGCCTAAGCGGCCTAAATAGAAACTGGTCATCGCGCCCAACGTGTTGCCAATGCTAGCCACCACGACCAGCGCAACCCAAGCCTCTGGAGTTTTGTTTAATAACGCCACGAGTAAGACTTCAGATCCCCCCGGTAACAAAGTCGCCGCTAAAAAAGCGCCGGAGAACATAATGCCTAACTCAGTCATAATGGCTTACTCAATGATAAATCTCTCTTTTTGTATTCAATGCGATAAGGTTTGCCATGGGTTAATTGAATGTTTCACTTAATCTTTTTACAACAAACTCACTTATCACAATAAGTTATAAGAAAAACGGTTTGTTATAACCCTAGCTCTGTCGATACAATGGTTAACTATGGCAGGCAATAACCGTGCGCATGACTGAGAGCGCGTTAACATCACGCTCAACTCGTTAAATACGAATCCTATCATCGCAGGCCTATTGGCTCACTCTTAATTTATTTTTCTGGAATATGCATGATCCTTCAAACCATTAGCCGCATTCCGTTTTGGCAAAAAGTCTTAGCAGGCTTTATCTTAGGTGCGCTCGTTGGCGTTATTTTAGGTGAAAGCGCCACAGTGCTAAAACCATTAGGTGATCTGTTCATTGGGGCCATTAAGATGTTGGTCGCGCCTTTGGTATTTTGTGCCATTGTCGTGAGTATCACATCGCTCAACTCGCAAACCAGTCTGAAACGCCTGAGCTTGAAAACTTTGGGTATGTTCATGCTGACAGGCACAATCGCCTCTCTGATCGGCTTAGCTGTGGGCTCAATGATCGATATGGGTGGCACAATGCAACTCACAACGACTGAAGTGCGCGAGCGTAATATTCCCGGTTTCGCACAAGTGTTGCTCGACATGATCCCTGTCAATCCTTTTGCTTCACTCGCTGAAGGCAATGTACTGCAAATTATCGTGTTTGCCGCGTTAGTGGGTATCGCTATCAATAAAGTTGGCGAGAAGGCTGATCCGCTAAAACGCACCATAGAAGCGGGCGCAGAAGTCATGTTCCAACTGACTCGCATGGTCTTAAAACTAACCCCTATCGGTGTGTTTGGTTTAATGGCTTGGGTTGTCGGTGAATACGGTTTATCGACTCTACTGCCTTTAGGTAAGTTTATCGGGGCTATCTACATTGCCGCCTTTATCCACATCATCTTTGTTTACGGTGGCTTAGTGAAATTTGTCGGTGGTTTAAGCCCACTGCAATTTTTCCGTAAAGCTATGCCAGCACAGTTAGTCGCATTTAGTACTTCCTCAAGTTTTGGTACTTTACCTGCGAGTACTCGCGCAGTCGAAACCATGGGCGTATCAAAGCGTTATAGTGCCTTTGTGATGCCATTAGGTGCGACCATGAACATGGACGGCTGTGGGGGTATTTACCCTGCGATAGCCGCTATCTTCATCGCTCAAATTTACAATATTCCGCTCGACACACTGGACTATGTGATGATCGCCGTGACTGCGACAGTGGCTTCTGTTGGTACCGCTGGCGTACCAGGAAGTGCGATGGTGATGTTAACTGTCACCTTAGGTGTGATTGGTCTGCCACTAGAAGGCATTGCCTTTATCGCCGCGATTGACCGTATTATCGATATGATCCGCACAGCAACTAACGTGACGGGCGATATGATGACTGCTGTTGTGATTGGTAAATCCGAAAATGAACTCGATGAAGTACAGTTCTATTCGAACGACAATCAAGACGTTACACCAGTAAGTTCGTAGCAATAACAATACTGTATAAAAAGTATTAAGCTAAATCATCAGTACCATTGACCACAGTAAGAGACCGCTTCGGCGGTCTCTTTTATTATCCTGCAAACAGTCTTTAATCTATTGGCTTTAGAGACCACAATCGACTTCGACAGTCTCTATTAACTGCAAAATAGGTTACTCAAATAAGATCAAGCTGTTAGACTCTAAAACCACTCTAACTCACACTTTAGCAGAACAGACAATGACGAGACTCTTCCTTATCCCGCTGATCCTATGTTTGTTTTGGGCGTTATTTTTAAAAGCCAACAAACTCACGCTAAAACAAGGCCGGCGAGGTTTTATCTACATTATCGGTATAGGTGGCGGGCTGATTTTAATCCTTATGGCATTACTCTGGTTAACGGCTTAGGTTAATACCAAGGATTCATTTTCTAAATTAGTGACTTAACAAAAAGCCAACTCAATACTGAGTTGGCCTTAGTGATAAAACAGCGTTAACGACTAGAATAAATTCGAAGATAAACCCGCTAAATTTACCCACTCAGTCAAGCCCAATCAGTTAACCCACTCTGTCATCAACCCAGCACGGCAAGTAAAATCCCCGCAGCCACAGCAGAACCTAGCACTCCCGCCACATTGGGACCCATGGCGTGCATTAACAAGAAGTTGTGTTGGTTGGCCTCTAATCCAACTTTGTTCACGACTCGTGCCGCCATAGGTACAGCCGACACCCCTGCGGCACCAATCAACGGATTAATCTTACCACCCGACAACTTACACATCAGTTTTGCCATCAATACACCTGCAGCAGTACCAATGCCAAATGCTAAAGCTCCCAATACCAAAATTCCTAAGGTTTCAAGCCGCAGGAATTGATCGGCGGATAACTTAGAACCGACAGCTAGACCTAAGAAAATTGTAACGATATTGATAAGCTCGTTCTGCGCCGTTTTCGATAATCTATCCACTACGCCCGATTCGCGCATCAAGTTACCAAGACAAAACATGCCCACTAACGGCGTGGCTGCAGGTAGGAAGAGAATCGTTAATCCCAGTACCATCAAAGGGAAAATGATCTTTTCCTTCTTACTGACTTCGCGCAACTGCTCCATTTTAATTTCGCGCTCGGCTTGAGTTGTCAGTAACCGCATGATCGGCGGTTGAATAATCGGAACTAACGCCATGTAGGAATAGGCCGCTACCGCAATGGCCCCCAATAACTCAGGCGCCAGTTTTGAGGCAAGGAAAATCGCCGTTGGTCCATCGGCACCGCCAATAATCGCAATGGCCGCCGCATCCTTCATGGTGAACTCAAATCCCGGCACTAAGTTCAGCGCGATTGCACCAATCAGTGTCGCAAAAATCCCAAACTGCGCAGCAGCCCCTAATAACAGAGTTTTAGGATTCGCAATCAAGGCGCTAAAGTCGGTCAGCGCACCAACACCCATAAAGATCAATAGCGGAAACACCCCAGTCTCAATCCCCACATGATAGGCGTAATACAGCATGCCACCTTCTTCGGTAAATCCCGCATGGGGAATGTTCGCCAGCACTGCACCAAAACCAATGGGCAACAATAGCAAAGGCTCAAATCCACGCACGATGGCGAGATACAAGAGCAAAGCGCCCACTGCCATCATCAACACTTGCCCGCCAGTAAAGTGAGCGATACCTGTCTCGGCCCCAAAAGCCATTAAACCTTCCATAATGACTCCTACGCCAAAGCCAGTAATTGAGAACCCACAGACACTGAGTCACCTTCTTTCACCCAGATCTTAGCGATAATACCATCGCCCTGAGCACGAATTTCGGTTTCCATCTTCATCGCCTCAAGGATGATCACGACATCGCCTTCACACACTCTATCGCCAGGAGAAACATGCACTTTGAAGATGTTGCCCGACAAAGGCGCGCTCATTTCAAGCCTGATTTCACCATGGCTTGTTGATGGCGTTGTACTCTCAGTCACAGCTTGCACAGCATGAACACTTTGTCCCTGTGGCTGGATTTGCGAGATCTCACCGCCTGCGGCGACTTCAACTACGTACTCTTGCCCTTCGACAGTTACCGTGTAGGTTTCAGGGCCACGATCAGCTACGGGCTTAGCTGCCTCCGCCAACGAAGTCAATTCAGGTTTAGGCTCAAAGGCGCTCGGATCGTCACGATTCTTTAAGAACTGCAATCCTATCTGTGGGAAGAGTGCATATGTCAGCACATCATCGTCATGCTCTGAAGATAGGCGAATGCCTTGTTCCTGTGCTTTATCAGCTAACTCAAGCCGTAATTTAGCCAGCTCTGGCGTTAATAAATCAGCAGGGCGACATGTAATGGCTTCGGCTCCTTGTAAGACTCTCGCTTGCAATGCGGCATTAACTGGCGCAGGTGTCGTGCCATATTCGCCCTTAAGCACGCCTTCAGTCTCTTTAGTCAGTGACTTATAACGCTCACCCATCAACACATTAATGACCGCCTGCGAGCCGACAATCTGCGATGTAGGTGTCACTAAGGGCAAAAAACCTAAGTCAGCACGCACGCGGGGAATTTCTTCCAAGACCAAGTCCATCTTATCGGCCGCGCCTTGTTCCTTTAGTTGGCTCTCCATATTGGTCAGCATGCCACCAGGCACTTGTGCACGTAAGATCCGCGAATCGATGCCTTTCAGCGCGCCTTCAAACTTAGCGTACTTCTTGCGCACCTCACGGAAATAAGCGGCAATCTCCTCAAGCAACACCATATCGTAACCCGTTGCACGCTCAGTATCTTCCACCATAGCGATAACGGTTTCAGTTGCAGTATGTCCATAGGTTTGACTCATCGACGAAATTGCCGTATCGAGCACATCGATACCCGCTTCAATGGCTTTCTGATAAGTGGCGGTACTTAATCCTGTCGTCGCATGACAATGCATAGATAACACGAGTTGCGTTTGGGATTTTAGTCGACTGATAAGCTCAAACGCTTCCATAGGCTTAAGTAAGCCCGCCATATCTTTGATACACAAAGAATCACATCCCATATCTTCGAGACGTTTTGCCATATCAACCCAAGTCTCTATGGTATGCACAGGGCTAGTCGTGTATGAGATAGTACCCTGCGCATGGCCGCCAACTTGGCGCACCGCTTTCACCGCAGTTTCGAGATTACGAGCATCATTCATTGCATCAAAAATACGAAATACATCGACGCCATTAGTATGAGCACGCTCAACAAAACGCGTGACTAAATCATCGGCATAATGGCGATAGCCTAATAAGTTTTGGCCACGCAGCAACATTTGCTGCGGCGTATTCGGCATCGCCTTTTTCAACTCACGAATTCTGTCCCAGGGATCTTCACCAAGATAACGAATACAGGCATCAAAAGTCGCCCCACCCCAAGATTCCAACGACCAGAAACCAATCTTATCGAGTAACGGCGCTATAGGTAACATGTCATCAATGCGTAAGCGCGTCGCTAAAATGGATTGATGTGCGTCCCGCAATACGACATCAGTTAAAAATAATGGCTTAGCCACTGCTGTCGTAGAATTAGATACAAAAGTCATACTGCTCCCCATTACTTAATCTGTGAACGATACTGCTTTACCGCTAGTGAAATCGCAGCGACCAAACTTGGCTCTAAAGGTTTAGCATCAGATTGCGCTACCCTCTGCTGACTCTTAGCATGATTTTTAGCAAAACGTGCAGATGCAGCATCGACTGCACACCAACGCGCAACCAAATGAATCCCAAGGATTAGTACACTTAAAAATAAATAAACTAAGCCCATCCCCAAAAACATAATGCCAACGGCATCCAATAAAGATTGCGTTACATCCTCCATAGCTCCCCTCCCCCTTACGCTCTAGATCCCTATCAACAGCGCGATTGCCCCAAAATCATCGCTATCGCATTACAAGTTCAAAATTCATCAAATGAACTGCTCACAAACTATGGTTCTTCCGTAAACAGACACATAGCAATCACCAATCAGAAAAAATCGAATAAAAAATCACATTTTAAAGCTAACTAATCACACAACAAGAAAACCAGCTGAACTCAACCTGCTACGAACATAACCAATTGATAACAAAAAAACCATATCAGTGTAAATTGGTCTTACCAATATTAAGTAAATCTACAGGCGACAAGTTATTAATCCTCATAAATCGAGCGATTAATTCAATATTCCATAATGAAAAAAACATAATGTTGGATTTAAGCTGAAGTGATGTCTTAGGCTAAAAATGATTCCTAAATTGAAAACAACGAGCATAGGAATAAACCAAGTGAAAAAATATGCAAATTTAACAATCCAAGTCACTGCTATTTGATTCTGAGAGAAGATAAAAAGGAATGTCGTTCTGAAGGCATTGATTGAAGAAGAGGAATGGGTTCAATCTAGACAAATTAAATCATCCATTTTGACAACTTAAGTATCCGCCTTGGTATCAACGCCGAGAAGTGCCCGACAATACGATCTGTGTCTCGAACAGTTACCTTGAGAGATACGTAACAGTATTACCTCAGAAAACCTTAGCCTCTTAGTTATGCGCAGGATTAAGCAATAGGACTAGGGCAAGAACGAAATGAGGAAGCCTAAGAGCGACAAGTGAGTTGGTGAGTAAAAATAGCGGAGAAACATGCAAGTTGAAAGAAAAATGGACTAATTTCTACAAATTGCAGATGCAAAAAAGCCAGCTTATTCAGCTGGCTTCGTTACATCTCAATGAGATAATTAGGCGCTTGGCGATGACCTACTCTCACATGGGGAGACCCCACACTACCATCGGCGCGTTTGCGTTTCACTTCTGAGTTCGGGATGGGATCAGGTGGTTCCACAAGGCTATTGTCACCAAGCAAATTCTGTTTATTACCGTGTCCATCTCTGGACCACGTTAATAATAATTTGAAAAGCTGATTTGCTTTTTGAGTCCACACTTCATTAAGTGTTTATATTCTGTCTAAGTTCGCTTAGCAAAACCCATCTGGG
>NZ_JAKKRY010000023.1:0-47037 GCF_025653795.1 Shewanella sp. SM73 | reverse complement strand
GCATCTTCACCATTACATGATCTGGCAACCGATTTGCCGCTGCCAACCGCCATATGTTCAGCAACGACGGTTAACCTTGCCGCTCTTCGTTTATCACCTAGCTCAGCATGATGAAAGTGATCGGCTGCCCATTGGCTCGGGTTAAAAATTGACATGGAAAATGGTGAAGTAAATGAATTTGCATGATCAGATCATCGGCAGTCAAGAGAGTTCCGTTTTTTTACTAATTATTTGTGTAGAAGAGACAGGATATATGCTTTTAATCCCTGTAATTGCTCATCAAATTCATTCTGAGCCACCACAGGTAACCGAATGCGTAAACCAATAAATGTGCCTAAATGAGGGGCGCTATTCAGGATGATGTCGCCGCCCATCATTTCGGCGAGTGTATGGCTAATGGCAAGGCCCAAACCTGCACCACCATAGCTACGTGTTGTCGAGACATCAGCTTGCTCAAAAATATTGAATATTCGCGCTTGAGTCTCAGTGTTCATGCCGATACCCGTATCTTGTACGCCAATGAGCAGTAATTGTTGACCTTCTTGTTCGGCTTCAAGCTTGACTGAGACTTCAATAAACCCGCGTTCAGTGAATTTAATGGCGTTATTTACCCAGTTGAATAGGATTTGCTTTATGCGAAGACTGTCTCCTGTTACCCGTGCTGCTACGCCTTGGTCAACGTGTAAGTAGAGGCTTAAGCCTTTAGTGCGTAAATCATTCATGACCATATTAAGCGTACTATCGAGAACTTCACGCAATAGTATTGGTGTCGATTCTAGACGCATTTTTCCCATGTCTATTTTAGAAAAATCGAGAATGTTATTAATGATCTGGAGGATTTCTTTCGCGCCATTACTAATGATTTGCACCATTTGTTTTTGTTCTATGCCAAGAGGGGTAAAGCTGAGTTGCTCTGCCATACCCACGAGCCCATTCATGGGCGTGCGGATCTCATGGCTCATGGCTGCGAGAAATTCAGCTTTTCTTTTAGTAGCTTGCTCGGCGTTTTCTTTTGCGATGGCTAGAGCATTTTCGACGATGCGCCGTTTATTGATTTCTTGCCTGAGTTTTAAATAGGCTATGGTTAAGCCGCCAATGAAAAGCAGTAAACCTATCGCAATCGGCAGTAGTGTTTTGAGTAAGGTGTGCCAAGAGATGCCTTCGCTGTAATTTACGGCTAGCCAAGTATTGCGGATCTGCTGTTTTTCTTTCTCACTCATACTGGAGAAAACACGGTTAATTAATGGGATAAGTGGCCAATAAGGTTCGCGAACGGCAACAGCGAGTTCATCTTTATAAGGCGTTGGTGCCGCTACTCGTAATTCATCGTCAAATTTGTCGTCGATAAGCATGGTCACAACGGCCAAATTACCTATGTAAGCCGCTGCTTTGCCCTTTGCGACTAAGGTCAGACCTTCGTCGGGATTGGCAGAAACTACAACATCGATATTCGGATAGGCTTTTTTAATGCTTGGCAGCAGTAGATTATCTGTGATGACCACGCGTTGAAAGTTCAGTTCTGACAACCCCGCGATTCGCGGACTGTTGCGGGCAGTGGCTATAACAATAGGGAAAGACGTAAACACTTCGCTCATGTGCCAGTCTGGATATTGTGCTTTCAATCGTGTTGGAATAATGGCGAGATCAATCTCATGATTAACGAGTGCGGTTTGGATTTCATCCCACGTTCTGGTTTTTTGTGCCGCATAATCAAGCCCTAGTTTTTCTCTGAACTGTTCAAGATAATCAGCAAGTAAACCAACCAAGATGCCTTTATTGTTAACCGAAGAGAATGGCATCCAATGACTTACAAATCCGACTCTGAGTGAAGGTAAACCTGCCAGCCATTCGCGTTCATTGGGTCTAAGTAGAAAATTACTGTGGCCTAAAAAATGAAGATCGCCCATACCTAGCCAAGTCACTTCGAGAGCATTGCGCTCTTCTACACTCAGAGCCATTAAGGCGTTATCGAGTTGTGTTACAAGCAGGCTATTGTTCTTCGTGATCCCTAAATGTAAGTTTTCCATCATCAGGGGGGCTTGGGCAACGATAAGAAGTTCAGGGTGTGCGCTAATGTATTGGTTAGCAACATGAAGATTACCGATATAGGCATCGGTCGTTTTATCAATGACGGAGGAAAGTGCTTGTTCTGTATTAGAAAATGTTACTTCTGTTACGGTTGGATAATGCAATTTGACTAATTTCTCCGTCGAGAATCCTTTTTCAACGGCAATCCGAGCTTGGCCAAATTCACTCACATCGCGAAAAAATCGGCTGTCGTAACGAATAACGACAACAGTGGGGGAGGTGTAGTATGAGCGGCTAAACATAAGGCATTGAGTACGTTCAACAGTACGAAAAGCGTCAAGCAAGACATCGACTTCCCCATTACAGCCAGCAGAATAGAGGCTCATCCAATTGGGATAAACCTTCCAGTCAATTTGGTAATTAAGATTTTTGGCGAGCAGTTGTATGAGTTCGACACTAAATCCCGTTGTTATCTGGTCATTAATTTGTTGAAAAGGTCCCCAGCCATTGGCGAGTACGCCTACTCTAATTGTTGTGGTTTTGGGCTGTTCGGCATGAGTGATAAAAGTCATGCATAGCAGGGATAAGCAACTGAAGATGCAAAGAAGTTGGTAACGCAATTTTTGAGTCGCACTCATCTCTATGACCAAAGTGTATTAAGTCTCGAAAAAAACACCGATGCCAAGTAGTATAGATAAGGCATCCATAAGTTCACATTATCACGAGGAGTTATATATGGCTTTTAAGATCATCCTTGCCGACGATCACCCTATTATACTCACTGGCGTGCGTAGTTTGATGGCTGAAATGCAGCCAAGTTGTGACATTGTTGCTGAAGCAAATAATGTTTCCGAATTATGGCGTACATTAGAACAACATGAATGTGACTTATTGATCACAGACTTTAGTATGCCTAATGATGACAATGTCGATGGTATGGCCATGATTAAACAGCTAAGACGAAAATATCCAAATTTACCCATAATAGTATTGACCCAAGTACATAATTTAGGTGTATTACAAGCGCTGTTACAGATTGGAATACAAGGCTTATTATTAAAAAAATCAGTCATTGCCGAATTAGAGAAAACAGTTAAAAAAGTATTATTAGGTTCTGTTTACATTGGCGAAACTGTCCGTGAATTATTAAATGAACAAGGTATTAATCAATATACCATCCCAGTTGAACTTTCACTGAAAGAAATAGAAGTGGTACGTTTACTGGCAAACGGCATGTCAGTGACTCAAGTTGCCAGCTATTTACACCGCAGTGTAAAAACCATAAGTACCCAAAAAACCAATGCGATGCAAAAACTCGGTTTAAAAAGTGACAGTGAATTGTTTCATTATGCACAGCAACAGGGATTATTTTAATGTTAAAATGGAGGGATTTCAGCCTCGAACATAATAGTTACATCCCCTTGGTAAGTGCTTCCTGGATATTTCATCATTTCAGTTAAGTTGGTTTTGTTAATTTCAAACAATAGCTTTCTTGCAACATTGATATATTCCCCATCTGTATTTGTAAAATGGTACTTTGATGTCGATAGCGGCACTGATTTTCCTATACCATTTATATAACTGATTTCTATATTTGTTTTGTGACTGTTTTTAATGTTTTTAAGTTGGCACTGGCCATTGTTTTGATATTGGCAATAACTCAATGAAACATCAAATGGTGCGCTAAACCAAAGCTTAAACGGCAATTCAGCTTTCAAGTTGGTGGGTGTTTTACCGCTGTTAATCCATGGTGCCCAACCTTTGGGTGGTTGCAAGATCACTTTATTGCTACCAGCAGGGAACTCAACCTTAAGTTGATGCGTGACCCTTAAGGTAAATTCTATGGTTACGTTTGAGTCTGAATAGGTTGCATCACCAAAGTCGAGATCTTTATTGCGTCCAAGGCTCAAGGTTAAGCTGCCCTTATAAGTGCCATTTTCCATTTTTAAAGGATCGGGAGGTTGCAGTTTATAACCAATATAAATCCTTTGAAGGGTGACATTCTTTGATGATGTGAATTCCGGGTTAAATTTATTGTTGTAACAAATGCCTCCAGACTGTTGGTTAGCATTTTTTATATCATAAAAATAATCTAAAATACCAATGCTTGCCCATATTTCCAATCTAAGATTGCAATCGCCTTGAACGCTATTCAACCAATATGATCCTGTATTTCCAGCTTCTTTAACTGCATTCGGAGTTTGAGATGCCCCAATTTGTGTTAGTTTGAACTTCATTTTATGTGTTGTGCTGCTCCCTTTTTTTATTAGCTCTACTGTTTTTTCACCAGAAAACTTCTGATAGGTAATAGCATGTTCGAGTTTTTGATCATTCTTTATTAATTTTTCTAATATTTTAGTCTCTACTTTTATTGCTTGTTCTTTGTCTAAAGATGCTGTGCCATTACACCAAAATTCAGGACCTGAGCTGTTTGTTGATACTGAGCAAGGGGTGGTATTAATAAACTTACTACCATTAATATCATAGGGTGCAGGTTTATATTCAGCAGTAACCTGAATGGTGGCGGCCTCTGTTAATGGGCTGAGTAGTAGATATCCCATCAAAACATATAAAGCGTAACGATAATTCACTTGGCTAGGTTCTCTGTTAATGTTTGTTGTGCCCATGTTTGGGTATTACAAGTGATATTGCCTAATAGCAATAGGTTCTGTTCACGTTTCACTCGGTGTAAGTCGAGTTCAAGGTTGCACTCTTGTATACCTTGATACTCCACTTGCAAGCTCGGATGGTGTTCACTCATTTCAACGGCAAAAAAGCCATCGGCCTCACTCAAGCTGCGCCCCGCATGGTTGGCTATGAGCGCGCCTTTAAGCGGCAATCCCTGTTGATTCACTAAGCGGCCAATCACAGTGACAGTCTTCATGACTCTGATTTGTTGGTAACTGACGCCGCCCTTATTGAGGTGGTAATGCAATACGCTCGGTTGGATAACTGAAGGTGTGTCATCAAAGTCCTGTATGGCGAGCTGTACGCTACCACTGCGATAGGCGGTCACTGGCACTAAGTTGCGCCCAGGCTTTAAGGTGACACTGCCACCGTGCTCATCTTCTGCTTGTAAAAGGATGTCTGGGGTATCAGCCATGACATCGATTATCATGCCCGCATCGTGGTTTTGGCTTTGGCCTGAGATGCTGAGTTCACCCTGTTGCCCTAGTGCAACCATGCTATCGAGGTTTATGCCGCTTGTGATGCCACTGTTATAGGACGATGACTGTGCATAGGCATCCCCGCTAACAATATTGTTGCTAAAGCGGCTATTGGCGGTTGCGCCAACACCATAGCTATCCGTGTTTAGTCCCATCCCTATGGTTTCAATGCCACACCAGTCTAGTTGCTGTTGGTAATCAACATAGGCATGCTGTTCTTGCCCGCCAGAACGTGAAGTTCTGCTGCCTAAGCCACCACCCATTCGACGCGTTTGATCGCCTAAGTTCATACTGAAATAAAGTGCTCCGCCTTGGTCGCGCTGGCCTGAAGTGTTAATGCTGCCGGGACGATCGAACGCATTTAAACTCCAGCTCATTTGGCGTCCCCAGAGTTTGCCGTTGTACTGCCAACCTAAGTCAATGCCTTGACCTTGCTCAGATTGATGTGACAAATAGGCCGAAACAGAGTGACCTCTCCCTAGGTTATGTTGCAGAGATGCACTCGTCTTTTTGGGATTAGAGTTCGTAATATCACTGCTTTGCGATTGGCTGAGTTGTTGCTGATGGCTGAGTACAAAACTACCTTGCCTGTAGCTATAAACTGCTTGCAAATCAAAATCGCTGCCCTGTTGTTCATTCATCACCCAATTACCAAAAAAGCGCAGTTGTTGGTTCCAGTCCCAATCGGCCGAAACGCTGTAGTGCCAGCCTTTATCCATAAATTGAGCCGCGGCGCCAAGGATGATCGCCGGTGTTAATAAGTAGTTTGCGAGTACCCCCGTGCTGAGTCCGCGTCTGCTTTCATCATCCCAATTCGTTATGTCTTGTAACTTTTCTCCAGCAAACAAGTTCACCCGAAAGGGTTCTTCAGTGTTTTGCCATTGAATGGGTTTGTTAATGATTTCTCGACGACGTTCAGTGACTTGGCCATCTTCTAGAATCCGAATTTCAACTTCATATATGCCAGATGGTAATACTTTAGTATCAATGGCTTGTAAGCCTGCGTTAATCTGTTGTGAGTTGATCAATTGTCCATTTTGGTAGATTTCTACCACACCTGCACGATTCGGAGTGACATAAATGGGTGTTGCACTGGCATAGGCTTGATCGACCAATAACTGATTAGAGTCACCCAACATCACCCCCATCACAGCTTGTGAGCTGCCGCTATAAATGATGGGCTGACGAACTAAACCTTGGGCATAAGGGGAGAAATACCCGAGTCGATAGAAGTGTCCTTCGTTTTGACGTTCTGTATACAACTGTTGAATAGTCGAGTTGAGTGTCTCTTCATTATTTTGAGTGACTTCACCTTCAAGTAGTGTGGTCCACTGGCCTAAACTTGCTTGGGCTTGCAAATTATAACGGCCTGCGTAATCGCTCTCATTGGATTGACTCCAATTGAGTTGTTGTCGAAATAGCGCGCCGTAGCTTCCCTGTTCAGGCAAGGCATAGTAGTGTGAGTTTGATGGCTGCTTTTCGATATTGGCCGTTAAAATAGATAATTGAGAGTTCTCCAAATTATATTCAATCGCTAATATGCCGCCCTGACAGCCTTTTGAGCACAAACCCAACTTATGTTTTTGGTTTAATTGCGCTATCCATAATTGTTGCTGACGTTCGTCAAGATCGCTTTCGCTCACGTCAACGAGTTTTAATAGTTGCACACTGGTATCGAGTCCTAACACTATTTCACCTTCGCCAAGCAATTTATTATCGATGGTGATTCTTACTGTTAATGGGGCATTAAAAAAATGCTCATAAAATCCATCAGGCAAGTCTTGATATTGCTTTAGCAGCTTGAGTGAGTCTGATGGCGTATTATTAGCTAAAGAGCAAGAGCTAAAGATTAGCGTTGCGATCAGAATCGTCAGGATCAAAGATGACAAGTGTGCTGCCTCATATCGAAAAAATGAAAAGCATGAGTCGTTAACTTGAAAATTAATAAAGCTCCCTTTGCGGGAGCTTTTTTGAAATTTAACTTAATAAATCTCTATGGTTTTTTAGGTGGTGTTTCAGATTCGAAAATCATATTGACCATACCTTGGTAGTTACCTGCGACATAGCCGCTTGCTGGGACAGTTGGAATGATCTCTAGTGCAAGGGTTTTACCCGTTTTAGCATTGTCGACATCGACTAATTCTGTCGCAGATGTCTTCAGTTCAATACCGCCCACTTTAACTGTTAGTGCAATATTATCATTGCCACTGGCGATAATGGCTGGGTTTGATAAGTAACCCGTAATAGCACCAATGGTACTTTTCACTTCTAGTTGCTTATTTAATTGATCTAGCTTTTTTGTATGGACGTTATATGCTAACTTTTGCTGGCTGTTGATCCAGTTATCATTGCCTGTTGGTTGCACAAAAAAGTTCTCTGACGGAATTTGTGCAATCACAGTGACTTGATGTTCAATCTTTTCAGCCGCAAATGAGTTCATGGCCACTAATAAGGTTATTGGGGCCGCCTTCCATATTTTCATTACAGTCTCCTTTTAGGGATGCATTAGTTACCAATAACTATGCTTTTGGTTTTATCACCTTCAATCAATTGAAAGTGATAGCTTTCGTTACTATTTTTTACCAGTTGTTTTTTTGAACCGGGTAAGATGTGCAATTTGGTCGCTGTGGAACACTCTTTGGTTTTTTTGTTACATGATTCAAAAAAATCTAAAATAATAGTTGTATTCCCGTTATTTTTTATTTCTGCGTTATTTGTGTCTTCCGTTATTTCAGTCGAGTATTTAGGTTCTTCTGGGGTGATAAATAAAAATGCCCCATAACCTGTTAGTATTTGTATTCCGGCAGTGAGTTCTTCATGCGTTTTTTCAGTTTTTTGCTCATCAAATCCATCATTGTTTTTTGGCTGCACTGGTACAAAGCGAACTCTAAAGTAACGTTCTGTGTCTTTTTTATCTAAGAATAACAATCTCGTTGCTTGTACTCCCTTGGCTGGGATAATTAAGCGAGACGGGCTTGCTATCAAGGCGCGGTTTTCTGCGTCTTGTTCAGGCACTTCATAGGGTAGGCCATGTTCATCATATTTTATTTCGTTAATCGATATTTTAATAAATGCGGTTGAATCGCCCATGTTCATTATTTTTTTCAAATAAGTGGTTTTATTGCTAGGCATATAGTCAAATAAGGTTCCTATGCTTATTTCTGCCGCAGCATAAACTTGAGAGCTATAAAAAATAATACCAAACAGCGCTAAATATAATCGCATTATTATTGAGTTACCTTGTATTGAGTTACCTTGATTTCATTTTTAGTTGATGTTGCTTTTCGATTGGAACAACATTTTAGCTGTATTTTATATGGGTGATTTTTATGCGTTAATAGGAATAGTCCTATAATAAAGTGAAGTGATTTTTTGTTTTTAGGATTTATCTGATAGAAGCGAGTGCCAATTTAGTTAAAAATAAGTCAGATATATTAATATTCTGTAGGTATCTATGCTGTCAGTTAAGCGTAAAAAAGTGAGTGAAGATATTGCAAGCTGCATTATGTCTGATGTGGTTATGCCTTTTTATCAGCCTATTATCGGGGTTGATAAGACCGTTATAGGATATGAAGCACTTGCACGCCGTTGGGATGCCAAGCGTCATGCATATACAGGTATTGATTTTTTATTGTTAGATAAAAATGCTTCTTTGCATATTGATATATGGATGTTGAGGTCGATTATCAAAGACTTACCTCGATTAGCCGATCAAGGCGTTGGCATACTGTCCATTAATTTAAATCCTATGCCATACAGTGTGACTTACCAAAATTTATTACAAATGCTGTTGCTTCAAGCAAAAGTGCTGTGCATCAAAATTTGGTTTGAAGTGTTAGAACACACTTTATTAGATGATAAACAGCATGAATTGATTGAAATGTTACGGGCACGAGGAGCAAGCATCGTACTGGATGATTTTGGCACCCAAGAATGTAATTTCTTGCGTATGATGGTATTGCCCTATGATGTCATCAAGTTAGACCGTTCCCTTTTGCTGCAAGCTTGTCGCTCTTCACATTCAATGCGTATGTTGTCGAGCTTAGTTGAGTATTTACAGCGATTAGGAATGCAGGTTGTTTGTGAAGGTGTGGAGACTTTGACGCACATTGATGTGGCAACTTTATTGGGATGCGATTATCAACAGGGGTATGCCCATGCTATGCCTGCGCCGATTTCACACTGGGATCGTTAGGGCGAATCACGCACTAGCTGCAAATTAACTGAGGCTGTTTATTTCGTTTTTCGCTTACCGAGTAATCCAATCCAAAATGTCCCTTCCAATAGCATGCCTAAGATGATGAACACCAATGCACTGGTGGCGCTGCCATAGGCATAAGCGCTTAATGCTGCTATTAGTAACAAGCTTAAGCTTATCCATCGTATGACTGGTTTCATTTTCGCTCCGATTAAAAAATACCGTTACCTGATGGTAAGTTATCTGACTTTAGTCGAGGGCGATTTATTTGCCAATCCCACTTTTTAATGACACAGATAGACTAAAATACCCGCTAAAATTCAATCCTCTTGATTCTAAATGGCGAAATTGAGTGTTATCACTGAAAATGTCATGTTTAAAAATCCTCAGATGATCAAAGCTTAATCTTGTTTCCATCGGTGTTTAAGCTGGTATTAGGTAGACTTAACACATTAGCCACAAAATGATTTAGTGTTTGGCTTATCAGCGATTTAGGTTCTGTTGACGTTGGATTTCAGATCAATTGATGGCCGAACCAGAATTAATGCTGACACAGTGTGATTCTATATCCAGTGGTAAATTGTGAGGGATTAGCTTGGTATTGCATACAGGCGCAATAGGTCCATCGACTTCTAACTGATTGTCTCATAAGATACAAACTTAGCTGATTTAAATGGAGGGGCCATGAGACTATGGTTGCTAGGATTCATGTTGGTATCTGGTGTCGCAACGGCGGCTCAGAGCATGTATTCGATGTTTGCGGGTGGAGACTATGTACCGCCGTTGAGCGTTATGCAGCAGATTGAAAAAGGGTTCTCCGGTGTGATTGCCGAATTTCATATGGAAGAGCAAGAGGGTGAATTAGTCTATCAATTTGAGTTAATTAATCCTTTAGCAAACTCTATAACGCGGTTTGAATATCGTGCCCGTGATGGTAAGTTACTGAAACAAAAGGCGAGTAAAGTAAGCGCCGATGATCTGGGTGAGGTTGAGGCAACGCGTATGATCGCGGCAAAAGATCAAACCTTTTCAGGTCTAATAGTTAAGGCCACTAAAGATCATAAAGCCTTCTTAACCGAAGCAAAGTTAGACCACGACTTAGGTATCAGTTACTTAGAACTTAAGCTGCTAGACGATACGGGTAAGTTTAAGTTGGCCTTTGATGTCGAAAATTTACGACCGTTACCTTTACTCAAGTGGGATTGAAATATCTAAGTCAATCGAGTGCTCACACGAGTGCTTAAGATTGAGGAGCGCAACATACAGATGAAAATACTTTTAGTTGAAGATGATGCGACGACGATTGATTACATCGTCAAAGGATTTCTTGAGCAGGGCCACAATATCGAAACAGCGAGCGATGGCCACCAAGGTCTGTCACTCGCGACGAGTAGTCAGTACGATCTCGTGATCCTCGACCGCATGTTACCTCAGCTCGATGGCTTAAAATTGCTGGCTGCCTTAAGGGCAACGGGTAATCAAACACCAGTGCTGATTTTATCCGCTTTAGCGCACGTCGATGAGCGAGTAAAAGGCTTGCGGGCAGGTGGCGACGACTATATGACTAAGCCGTTTGCTTTCTCCGAGTTATTAGTCCGCGCTGAAAAACTGATGCACCGTGGGCAATCTGTGCCTGTGACAACTGATCTCGTTGTTGGTGGTTTGAAGATGGAGTTACTGACCCGTAATGTCACTTTAGACGGGCAGGAGTTGATGCTACAGCCTAAAGAGTTTCAGCTACTTAAGTATCTCATGGAACATGCTAATCAAGTTATTAGCCGCACCTTATTGTTCGAAGCAGTGTGGGATTATCACTTCGACCCGCGCACGAACGTCATCGATGTGCATATCGCAAAATTACGCCGTAAATTTGAAGAGTTAGGCCATGGCGAGCTTATCGAAACCGTGAGGGGAGCGGGTTATCGCTTACGACAAAGGCATTAAGCCTTACCAAAGCAGCGCCTGGCGCATCACAATCGTTTTTTCGACCTTAGTGATAGTGATCATCGGGGCGTTGCTATTTGCCCTTTATCGGCAGTTGATTATTGAGCAGCAGTATCAAGTGACTCAATATTTAGAGTCAGAGACCCAACGTTATCAGCAACTTGCCCTAACGGTTGATCGCCGTAGTTTTGCCGCTCAAATCCGCGCCGCCGATCCACAAACGGCCCTGATCGCTTGGCGTAATAGCTACGATATGGTCGGTGCCTTGAGTTTTATGCCCGAAGGCATGCCCATGCTGCCGCAAACGCGGGATTTTCCTATCTTAACCGGTGGTCCAGATAAGCTGCATATTCTTACCGGCGGTCTGGTGATGACCCGCTACGGCCCAGTATTGATTGCGACCCGTACCGATAACTTAGCGACGTTAATTGATAAGTTTATCAGTGCCGCCGCGACGGCTGTCATGCTTACCGTAGTGTTGACTTTAGCGCTCGGCTATCTGTTTTCTAAGGCGATTTTACGTCGATTAGTGCAATACAACCGCTTGAGTGAACAGATTGAACGCGGTCATTATGACACCCGCTTACCCTTGAGTTGGCGTCAGGATGAGTTCGATATGTTGGCGCTGCAGTTTAATAATGTGCTGGATATTCTCGAAAATAACCTGATGGCAGTGCGTGGTGCGACCGATAATATCGCCCATGATTTACGTACTCCACTGTCACATATCCGTATTGGTATTGAAGAGTTGGCGAGTAAGCCGAGCAATGAGATTAGCGAAGGTTGCGCCATTTTGACCGAGGAGCTCGATCATTGTTTAGCGACGTTTGATGCCATGTTGTCGCTCACGCGTATCGAAGAAGGTCAGCAGACACTCGATTTGCAGGAGCTAAGCCTAGCGCAACTGTGTACTGACTTATTGGATATGGCCGATGCTGTGGCTGAATCTAACGAGCAAACCTTGAGTTTATCGCTACTGACAGATCATAAGGTTTTTGGGGACAAATACTTATTATTCCAAGCCTTATATAATCTTGTCGATAATGCGATGAAGTATTCTGGCCAAGGTGCGCGGATTGAGATTATTCAGTCAGGCCCACAAATTCAGATCCGCGATAATGGGCCCGGTATTCCAGACGAGAGTAAAGAAAGAGTGTTCGAACGCTTAGTGCGCCTCGACCCTAGCCGGCATTTACAGGGCACTGGTTTAGGATTATCTATGGTCAAAGCGATTCTCTCACGGCACAATGCCAAAATTAATCTCACGGATAATCATCCTGGCTTAGTCGTCACTATTCAGTTTTAAGTCGATGATCCGCATTACAACGCCGAGTACTCCATGTATCGAATCATAGCCGATGAGGCTGATTTTATTGTTATTTCCAAATCAGCCAAAGTGCATTTCCACAGTCAGGATGGGACTGCAGGCGTGGTGGCGCAGGCTGAGCAAGATTTAGGGATTAAGCTTTTTGCTGTTCATCGACTCGATACACCCACGTCCGGTCTGTTGATTCTGGCTAAGAGCGCGGTCGCCGCCAAGCAATTTACTGAGCTGTTTACCGCCCATAAAGTGCAGAAATATTACCTCGCCCTCGCGAAAGGCAAGCCGAAGAAGAAGCAAGGCTGGGTGATTGGTGACATGGCAAAGTCGCGTCGTAGCATGTTTAAGTTACTGCGGACTAAAGAGAATCCAGCGATTACGCAGTTTTTCTCCTTGAGTGTTGGCGAGGGATTGCGTTTATATTTGCTTAAACCTCACTCAGGTAAAACCCATCAATTAAGAGTCGCCTTGGCGAGCTTAGGTGTACCCATTTTAGGGGATGATTTATACGGCGGAGAGGCCGCGGATCGGTGTTATCTGCATGCATATTGTCTGCATTTTCGCTATGGTGATGACGTGACAGGTTGGCGTGATTACGCTTATCGGGATTTGCCGACTCAAGGTGAGCATTTTGACGCTGAAGGTGTCACTGAGGCGCTAGTTTCATGGCGTGAGCCCGATACTTTGGCTTGGCCTGCGAAAGGAGATTAATCTTTGCAGCGTTATGTTGCAAAAGCCTAACAAGCTTGGCAAATACGGTCTCGGCCCTCAGATTTTGCGCGGTACATAGCTTGGTCTGCTTGAATGAGTAGTTTGTCAGGTTGGCATCCTTGATAAATCGTGGCGTAACCTAAACTGGCATGAATTTTTATCGTAACACCTTGCCAGATAAATGAATTGTCCTTAAGTACTTGATGTAATTTCTCGGCGACGACTCTGGCCGCGGGGGCATCAGTTGCGGGTAAAATTACCAGAAACTCCTCTCCACCGTGACGACATAGGGCGTCATTTTCTCGCAATACTGATCCAAACAGTCTCGCCGCCGTCAGCAGGGCGAGATCGCCCGCATCGTGCCCGTATTGATCGTTGATGTCTTTAAAATGATCAAGATCCAATAAAATCATACTGTAAGGTACTTTATCCCGCAGCCAGCGTTGATGGATATTGTTTAAAAACTTATGCATAGCACGGCGATTCCACAGGCCTGTGAGTTGGTCTCGCTCCGCTAACATGCGGATTTTACTGACAAGCCGCGTCATGGCATTACCTATCATCACGATATTGATCAATAGGGCCAGAAATACATAGAACCAAAGCACAGGTATGGCTTCTTGCGTGTGCATGGCGATAAACATCGGACTTTCTTCGGGAGAAAGCAGGGCGATGAAGATACGAATGATAAAAATACCCACCATGGCGACTAAGGGCATGACCATAGCGATGGCAACTCGATTTCCCGTATCGCGTTTGATGGCAAGATAGTTATCTCGAGTTAACATGGCGAAAATGAGCGCGGCGCAGGCTGAGAATGCGATGGCCAAAATGCGTTCGGAGCTGAAATTAGGTGGAACCAAGAGCATCACACCAGCGGTGAGTGCTAAAAGAATAAGATCCGATTTTACGCTGGGCTTGAGTCTAAAAAGCGCCTTCGTTCCCCAACGCGCTAGAATGAAGCCAAATAAAATCGCCATATCCGAGCAGAACCAAAAAAAGTAACTGGAGGCTTCGGTGCGTTGGCTGTTGAGTATGATGCCAAGGAGGACGAACAAGTTCGCCAGAGAAAAGCGCATACTGGCTTGAGTGGCAATTTTTAACGGTTGTGCAATGAGTCCCCATGCGATGGCAGCCGTGCTAGTAAGCAGGCAAATAAACTTGATGAGTAATAAGGCTTGGGGATCAAATATCATTCTTTTACTTCATATTTTTCTTTAACTATAGATGCTTTTAGGGATTTTCGGTTGGAGTTTAGTGGATATCTTAGTCTACTCTGGACAGATAATGGGTTGAATATCCTTTTTCATTTTAGGGAATGGTAAGGGCCTTCATTTAGGCTGCGGCTGGGATTATTTACGCCTTGCAAACTAAAAGGTTTGCAAATTCTGAGTCTTCCTGCGAAGTTAGATCTTGTTGATTTGCCTACAATCTCCGTTTTGAGGATGTTCTGTTATGGATACAAATAAACTACTTTTAGTCATTATTGCGATTTTATTGCCCCCAGTTGCTGTATTTTTGAAGGCGGGAGCGGGTAAAGATCTGCTAATAAACATCGTGTTATGTTTACTGTTCTGGTTCCCTGGTTTATTACACGCACTCTGGGTCGTGACCAAGGCATAATTTGCTTTCTTCCACACAATAAAAAAGCGCAATTTAATTGCGCCTTTTTATGTTTCAAAATGGGCCTTTCACTTAGAAAGGTAAGGTGTAGCCTATTGTTGCAGTACGTCCCATCCCTTTGAAATAACGATCATTCGTACCCATGGTTTGTGAGTAATAATTGAAATAATCCTTATTAAATAGATTTTGCAAACCTAGGCTCAGGGTGCCAGTGTAAAGCGGCATTGAGAAGGAAGCATCGACTGTCGTGTAACCATCAAACTCTGCATACTTATTGCCCGCCGCGTTTTTAAAATCGCGGTCCATGTAGTAATTGGCTTGAACGCGGGTCGACATTTCATTATCGAAGCTATGGGTCCAGAACAGGTTGATACGGTTTGGTGAAATATTTGCACCATCGAGATCGGTATCGACTTGGCTATCACCATTTGAATCGTATTCGCCCTGCTGGAAGGCGATATTCATGCCGAGATCATCATTGCTGGTAATGTAGGCGGTGACATTGGCTTCAATACCATCGATCACACTCTTTTCGCGCTTCACGTCGTAGAAACCATCACTATTTAAGGCCAAACGTGAACCAAAATCAGTGGCGGAACGATAGTAAGCTAGCTTAGCGCTTAAGTATTTACCTTGGTAATCGGCGCCGACTTCAACGTTATCTGTGACTATCGGCGTGAGTGCCAGTGAGCCATTTATGCTAGGATTGTCGCCGGGGAAGCTTTTACCATCACGCAGAATTCGGCCGATATCCGGCATGCCAAAACCTTGGTTATAGCTGGTATAAACACGAATGTCAGGAGTGATTTTATAAGAGATACCGACGTTAAATAAGGTTTCATCGAAGGTGGCTGAACCGCCCGCAATTTGCTTATTGCCTGCACCCCATAGGGTTTTGTAGTCATCTACACTTAACTCGGCATGTTCGTAACGAACACCAGTCGATAAGGTTAAATTTTCAATTAAGTCATAATCTAACTGCAAGTATGGCGCAACGTTGTCATAGGTACTTTCGGGAACCCATGAAAAGCCTGTTTTTACTAAATCTTGCTCAGTGGTGTCGCGGAAAAGGTCGACACCGTAGGCCGCATCAATTCCTGAACCTGCAATATCCTTAGCGATTAAGGCGCTTTTTAAACCCCATTTAACCGAAGAGTTACGCGATTGCTCGTAGTACAAGCTTTCACCTTTACTGCCGACACCGCATTGGATGACTTGGTCGCTGCCTTCGAAGGATGGATCGTAGAAGCTATCGAAACAGCCGCCACCATAAACCGCTTTAAAATCTTGATTAAAGAGTTGCAGGCTAAGTTGCTGGCCACCAATGTTGGCGTGGGTGTAAGTCAAACTTGTGGTGGTCACTTGGTTGTTGGCGGCTTCCCATGGCTGAGTTTCTTTAACTGCACCTGTGGGTACACCATTGGGCTTGTCACCTGCAACGGGCATCCAATCGCCATTGTTGTCTGCATTGTAATGGTTAACCATTAATTCAAGGCGTGACTCATCGAAGTTATGGCCAAGCTTGATGAAGAAGTCTTTACTTTGACTATCCATCGACTCGCCTTGAGTCGTGTCGACACCCACTACGTTATGATTGGCATCGTAATAGACGCCATTATTGCGGTAGCTAACCGAACCTATCATGTCGATAAATTCTGACTCGCCAGAAAACGCATAGCTAGCACCAAAGCTTAAGCCATTGGATTTCATTGAATCAGGCACTGTGACATCGAAACTAGCAACCTGTTCGCTGTCGCCTGTAGGCTTTTTAGTGATGTAGTTGATGATACCGCCCTGGGCACCGAGACCGTGCATGGCATTGGCGCCGTGAATGATTTCGATGCGCTCAATCATGGCAGGATCTATAGTTTGTCCCTCTCTACCACCACTGCGAAGTGGGTTCGATTGAGGCACGCCGTCGATCATAATCAATGGCGGACGACCACGCAGGGTTTCACCTGTGTTACTCATCTTCTGGCGGCTCGGTGAAAAGCTAGGCGCTAAGTTACCGATAATAGTCGATAAATCTTTAGTGGTGCGGAACTGTTCTTCTAATTGGGCGCGGTCGATGATAGTGACAGTATTGGGGATCGAGCTGGGGGATTTATCCATTCGACTCGCGGTGACAGTGATTTTTTCTATGTCTTTATTTTTGTTGTTTGGACTGTTGTCGGTGGCATCTTGGGCCGCAGCGGATTGGGTTAACGCTGCCAATACGGCTAAAGCAACAAACGAGGTTTTGAATGTCATATAACTTCCTGCTAAGGGCGAATGAGTTTGTTACACCGGCTCCCTTGGCATAGGTTAATATTCCATTAAATTGTATTACAAATGATAACGATTTTTATTATTCGCGATTTTAGGGGAGGAATTACAGCTTGTCTAGTCACGCCATACAGGAAATTGCATGATTTGACGACAGTATGAATAAATTGCGACACAGCACTCGGTATCGAGAGGTTTTACTGTAAAGGCCATGCATATAGTGCGAGTTCATGTCGGTAAAGCATTACCTTGTTTGGCATTTGTCTTTGATTTAGGAGACCTATGTTTTAGTCGCAGGTTTGATTATTTGATTGGGCTACGCGTTTGCCTTAGTGCTTCGATTGTCTGGCGTGTTGATGGAAGGCTATAATCGCGCCCCTTTATACCGTATCTCGCATTGGTACTCTGATGAACCGTAAAAAGAAGATTAATCAAACCTTGAAGAGCAAGGCAAAAAAGGCCAATGCCAAACTGCAATCTAGCAATAAACCTAAATATATTGCGAAGGCAGAGAGAGAAGCATTAGCTGCGGCAGTTGAGCATGAAATCCCATCAAAAACCGCAGAACCTCAGCTTGATATTGCACTGCCAATAAGCTGATTAAAGTAAGTTGTTAAGCCTATAGTGCAGTTAAATACTTGATAGGGTTTTGATAAAAGGCCTTTTTATAACCTTGGGTTGAAGTATCCATCAGCCAAGGTTTAGGTAATAAGCTCAAAATGGAATAGTGCAAATGGGGCGGTTTACCTTGTGCATTGCCCGTATCGCCGACAGTGCCCAAAGTGTCACCTTGGTAGGCAATCAATCCTGTGGCTGATTCAATTTGTGCTAAATGGGCAAAGTAATGAATTTGCCATTTAGGACCTAAACCAACCACTACATTTCCTCCTTTGAAGAAGTCACCTCGATACAAGATCAGCATAGGCGTTGGCGCAATCACTGCGGTGTTTTTGGCGGCGAAAATATCTATCCCCTTGTGAACGCCCGATGGACCCCAAGGTTCATACCAAAAGGTTTGGCTGTTCCAATCTTTACTGCTGGCACCTTTTACTGGGATCGCGGGTGACTCAGGGATCAGATAACCACCAAGTAGCAGTAACGTCAGTGCTAATCCAACATATTTCAATTTCATTTTTTATCCTGCATTAAGTGTTTGCGTACCTTAAGTTTTAATGAAACTCGCTAAATTCCCGCCAACTTTCAGGATATTGCAAGTGCTCGGCTTCTGAGAGTGATAGCCAATAGGGGCGCCAAAAATAGCTGCACCAAAAGTCGATATTACCTTGAAGACTGCCGAGAGTATCGGGATCGATATTGGGAAAGCTTTCCCATGGATTGGGCGGGGCGGATTTGAATCTGATTAATGCTTCTAGCAAGGGTTTGTCATTGGTCACTAAGGTTATGCACACACCCGCAAAATCGTCATATTGGTTCAGTAATACGCAGGTCGCTTGGGTTGGGTGTTCGATAAAACCGTTAAAGTTGACCGTTTGCTCGGGCAATGTGTTAAAGCCTGCCTGGCTAAGTAAAGTGTTTAAGGCCTCTTTCCCTTGGTAAGTCAGCAAGCAATGCAATTGATAAGCAAAAATATCTTCTCTGTTCATAGGTACAACGAGTGGATAGGTTTGTATGATTGGCAAGCTGATATTGGGCATCTGGGTTTGATGAAAAACAGTGCGTAACTCAGTTTGTGGCCTAGATTGCTTGAGGCTATCACTATTACGCACAAGGCGTTGTTTAATCCAAGTTAATACTGACATTATTGTTATTTCTCAGTGAAGCTTACTGGGGAATGGCGTATTTGCGGATTCTGCTATCGGGGATGCTGTGATTTCCGGGGCCTGCCATCTTAACCAACCTTTTACTCGAGGCGCATCAATATACCAGAGGCCGTTTTGTTGAATTAATGCCAACCGTTCGCGTGATGGGCCAAAGGGGCCGGGATTTTGCTGGGCAATTTCAATACTGCTATCGGTAACTGAGGCAATGATTGCAACGTGACCGTAGGGGTTAAATATCCATGGAGAAAACACGAGTAGATCATCCTGCATAGGTTTGGTCTGACTCGCATTAGTGTATTGCCACATAGCGCGTTTTTCATTCCACATGCCATCGCTTAACTTGTTATCAAAAAAGTCTCTAGCATGGCCTAAAGCGTCAGGCATTTTATGCTGGTAGCGTTGGTAAAAGTAGCGCTTAACAAATTCAACACATTGATATTGAATACCTAAGTTATAACCATCTATAGATAGGTTGCGTCCTGAATGGGTATTAACTCCTCCGTTATAATAGATATTAACCCCGTTTAGAGTGTCGATGACTTCTCCTACTTGATGGTGGGAATTAAAGTTAATCCGAGTTATCAGACTGTAGGCACAGTATACGAGCCCCATCAGTATCGCGAAAAAAGCTAATAGAATGGATAAGCGTCTAATCATCTTTAGTACGGCAAGCTAAAAAGAGTTGTTGAGTAAGATACTTATCTCACTTTCGGGCTGCGTATTTTATGTTCTGAAGAATATGGGCGTCTAGGGTATGGGTTTTATATTGGCACAGGTTAATACTTTTGGGTGATCTAAGGTTATCTAAAATAAAGGCCGCATCAGCGGCCTTTGTTATTTGTGGCGGTTAGAGTAAAGCGGTTGCGAGTAGATAACCGACAGCCGATGCTGTCGCTACACCTATAAACCCTGGGATGATAAAGCTGTGGTTAATAATGAACTTACCTATTTTAGTCGTACCTGAACGGTCAAAGCCGATACAGGCCAGATCACTTGGATAGGTTGGTAGCACGAAATAACCGTAGCTTGCAGGGAGGAAGGCGATTAAGAGTTTTGGATCGACCCCTAAGGCGAGTCCCATAGGTGCGATTGCTGTGAGTGCTGCCGCTTGGCTATTAACAAGCTTAGAGATGAGAAACAGCACTAAGGCATAGGTCCAAGGCTGGCTTTGTACTACATGGGACAGGTTTTCCTGCAGTACATCCATATGGCTGATGAAGAAAGTATCACTCATCCAAGCCACACCAAATACTGAGAAAATTGCTACCATGCCCGCTTTAAAAACGGGACCGTTAGAGATGTTGGTCGGTTTGACTTTACAGGTCATCAGGATAAAAGCACCTGCAATTAACATCATCATCTGGATCACTAAGTTCATCGAGAGCAAGGTCGACTTACCTTTAACGTCAAAGGCGGGACGCAATTCACTAAATGAACCTAACAGTACCACAGCAGCGATAGCGGTGAAGAAAATCCCCGTTGCCCAGTAAGCTTCCTTCGGATATTTTTGATTTAACAGGGTTTCGCTCTTGTCATAGATAAAGGCTCTTTGGACTGGATCTTTAATGCGTTCTTGAAATTCTTCATCTTTATCTAAATCTTTACCACGACGCAGACTCCAAAGTGCAGCGGCCATGACACCGCAAAGCGATGCTGGCACTGACACCATTAAAATTTCGAGCAGATTGTAAGCGCGGCCTACACCCTGTTGTGATGCCAGAATCGACACCATAGACACCACAGCTACCGACACGGGCGAAGCACAAATCGCCATTTGCGAGGCGACAGATGCCACCGCCATTGGGCGCTCTGGGCGAATATTTTTCTTCAGCGCGATATCGGAAATAATCGGGAACATGGTGTAAACCACATGACCAGTACCGCAAAGGAAGGTCAGCGTCCACGTGGTCAGTGGTGCTAGAATCGTGATGTATTGTGGATGACGGCGCAGTAAGCGCTCGGCATACTGCATCATCACATCTAATCCACCCGCGGTTTGCAATACGGCCGCACAGCCAATGACTGCAAGTATCGTTAGCATAACTTGCACTGGCGGTTGGCCCGGCGCTAAACCGAAAACAAAAATCAGTAAAAATAAGCCAATACCGCTGATGAGGCCTAATCCCATGCCGCCGTAGCGGGTACCTAGCAGTAGGCAGCTAAGCACTACTATAAATTCCATTAAAATCATCCGATTTACCTCTGCGGAACTTACCGCTTAGCTATTAGTTGAGTGATGAGTGTCTTCAGGAACATTCTGCGGAGTAAAAGTGTTTGAAAAATTGCGCTGGCGCATGGTGTAAATAAAAAATGGCATTAGTTTTTTCGGAAATTTGACCTAACGCTAGAAACATGTGGCGATAAGTTGCATTCTGGTTACGAGTTTTACGGATTGGGCTAACGCTTTGAGCTCACTCCGTTTAAAAGAACGATAACAATACTCAAGGATAAGCCCGTGAAACCTGCCACCTTTAATACCGAAGCCTTTGATGATTGGATCCGCAGCCGCTTTGTGGAACTCAATTCCGAGCTAGAACAGCTTTACTACCAACAAACAGATCGGGCCAATGTGCTCGATATCGGCGCAGAAGCTAAGTTGGCGCTGGAGAGCGAAGGGCGAGAGTTGATTAAAACCTTGCTCGATGAGGGGAATACTGATGAAGGTTTCGACAGTGCCTTCGATTTACTCGGCAATGTGGGCTTGTATATGGCGGCCTGTCGGCGCCATGAAATTACTGAGCCCTCGCGGGAAACGACATCGCCATTAGCTGAGGCTTCTGCGCTCGCCATGCATATTGGCGCTTCAATAGGCGTCACGCCGCGTTTTGCCACCGCACATTTAACTACTCACAATCGTGCCCACAATGGCATTTATAAGCGCTTTACCGATCTGTCCGCTGAAAAGCTGTTTGTGGATTACAACACTAAGGGCATTTTGGCCTATAAACGCGCCGCCGATGCGCTATTGAAGATCCAGCCTTTGGGCATTTCCCATCCCATCAGTCACGATTTACTGCGAGTCGCTAAACAGGCCTTGCAAGATGTGATTGAGTCGAATACCCAATTATTTAATCGACTAGATACGGACCGTTTCTTTTACTGTGTTCGCCCTTACTACAAACCTTATCGGGTGGGCTCGGTCATTTATCGCGGCGCTAACGCCGGGGATTTTGCGGGGATTAATGTAATCGATTTAACGCTAGGTCTTTGTTTTGCAAACGAAGCCTCCTATTCGCAAATGCTGGTGGACAAGTTTTTATACATGATGCCGGAGGATCAACAGATATTGCGCGAGTGCATGCGTCGGCCGAATTTGATGGATGACTTCCTGCAGGCAAAAGACTGCTCAACCCAAGATTGGTATCAAGAAAACTTGCGACTCTTTATCGAAGTCTGCGAATTACATGGCGAGACTGCGATTCAGCACCATAATGAGTTAGTGACTAAATATATTGCTGAGCCTTCGACAAGTATGGAGCAGCAGCATTTAGCTAAAGTTACCGCGAGTGGTCCGCCACTGCATGTGCTACTCGGCTCATTGGAGCGACTCAGAGACAGACGCGCCGCCGCTCAACGCAGCGATATTCGGACTCGTTATTGTGATATTAAAAAACTAAAAGAGAGTTTGAGATAACACTATGTTTGAAGATTTTAAAAAGGACTTTTACCTAGCAGGTCCAGGATATCTATTAAACCATTCCGTTGGCCGGCCATTAAAATCGACCGAGCAGGTCTTTAAAGAAGCCTTTTTTGCGCCTTGGCAGGAGTCGGGGCGTGAACCTTGGGGCCAGTGGCTGGGTGTGATTGATGATTTTACCTTTGCTTTATCTAAACTATTTAACGGCCACCAGAAGGATTTTTGCCCTCAGGTCAATCTTTCCAGTGCGCTGACTAAAATTGTCATGTCCCTCGACAGATTGAACCGCGAACACGCCGTTGTGTTAATGAGTGAGATTGATTTTCCCAGCATGGGTTTTGCCCTTAAAAAAGCGCTGCCTGCCAGTTGCGAAGTACGCTTTATTCCTAAAGGGCTCGATATCACCGACCCTAATGTGTGGGATACGCATATCAGCCGCGATGTGGATCTGGTGTTTGTCAGCCATGCTTACTCGAATACGGGGCAGCAGGCGCCATTAGCCAATATTTTCACCATAGCCCGTGAGCGAGGTTGTTTGAGCTTAGTGGATGTAGCGCAATCGGCGGGGATTATTCCGCTGGATCTCGCGCGCCTACAACCCGATTTTTTAATCGGTTCGAGTGTGAAATGGCTCTGCGGCGGCCCTGGTGCTGCTTATCTTTGGGTTAATCCCGCCATATTGGAGAGTTGTCAGCCTAAGGATGTGGGTTGGTTTAGCCACGAGAATCCGTTCGAATTTGATATCCATGATTTTCGTTACCAGCATTCCGCGCTGCGCTTTTGGGGAGGGACACCATCAATCGCGCCTTATGCCATTGCCACCCATAGCATTCATTATCTTGCTGGTTTAGGTACTCCGTTGCTGCGTAAATACAATCAGCAATTGATTGATGCTGTGGCGCAAGAGCTCGACCATGAGTTTGTGTCGCCGCGGGATACTGAAAAGCGCAGCGGCACGCTTATTCTGCAGTTTGGTAAACAGCAGCATCAAATGATGACGGCATTAGCGAACGCGAATATTAGTGTCGACGCCCGCAGTATGGGGATCCGGATTTCTCCGCATATTTATAACAATATGGCCGATATCAAGCTGTTACTAGATGTGATTAAAGCCAATCGCTAACTTAAATGATTTAAAATGGCTTACTAGGCTAGGTTGTACTACGTAATTACAACTAACAAGGCACAACACTCTGGGAGGCAAACCGCGACATGGTCGTTCCCGTATGCCGGCGTTAACTCACCGTCACACAGGCAACTTGAGGTTATTTATTGGGTGCGATCATGCTTAAATCTTGTAGTCATAGCGGCAGACCATAGGTCGCGGGGTGTGGAGCTTGGGATCGCTGGGCGTGATCGCTAAATCTGCAGGTAGCATAACAGTATCGATGATCAACGCACTGCTCATATCAACGAGTGTCAGCGGGATGGTAAAGAGCAGCAAGGGCGGGGCCGCCAACGCGGAGATAATCATACACTCCTCGCCATTATCAACAGCCGTTTGCACACTTGAGAAAGAATGACCCCAAGTTGAATCTTCTCCCATCCTCGACGTTATTGTTGCACATCCCGTGAGAGAACAGCACACGACCAACCAAGTCAACCAACGCATAACCACTCCATTGTTTATATGTGAAAAACTGTATTGCTTCGGTATGATCTACTTACTTGATCAACTGAGAGCGTTAGTGATGTGGAACCAGATCTGGTTTCATTTGACGCCAACCTGTTTTGTTTCAACAGCTTGGCATTCTAACTATATGATTATATCTGTCAATTATTCATCAACAGAAATGAGATACAACCAAGCTCAATAACCTAGTTGTTAACGGCGACTCTTGTTTTGGATAAGCATTAATCATGGAGGTTTGTATGCCGTGTCCTCGCAGAACTCAGATGAGTTTTGAACATACTCTTTAAAATCAGTCTCCACTTCCCTCACTGGCCATCTAGCTACTTTTATTACTTTCCTTAAAACTGTTTCAGTAAATATTCGCTTGAGGGTAGGCCGAGAGCATATTATGTTGCTGATTTAAAATGGATGACTGGATTTACTGCTTGGCGATGGCCACGCTACAAGTAGAGTCTACCGAGAGGTAACAGGATGAACAATAAAGCAGCGCCGCAGCAGTCGGCGTCGACAGAGCAAGAGACACAACCGTTGGACGACAGTCGGTATGAAGACCTGCCGCGCAGTGAGTTCCTGCAATTACCCAAAGAGGAGCAAGACCGGCTCTATCAGTTGCGTCAGCAGCGGGTGCGGGAGGCGCCCACGCTTTATGAGTGGGATATTCGGGTGGCGACTGTCTATGGTCTATTTTGGTTAACCTTCCTGATCCCGTGTGGCTGTTTAGCACTTATAGGGAGCTATTTGCTATCTGGCGATACTAGCTTGGGTGTGGGGTTAATCATCATGGCCCTAATAATGTGCCTATCTGCTCGTTACCTCTGGTTTGCAGACAAGCAGTACCACTATCGGCTCACCACCGAGGGGCTGGTCACCACCTATCATGATGCGATTCCAGATGCAGCCTACGCGGTAGTGCGGGGGCTGGCTTGGTTTGGGGTAGTGGTTTGCATCGTTGGCGTGGCATTGTTAGGCCCGGTAGCCTTGGTCGGCGCGGGTGGTTTTGCCGTGATGGCATTTTTCTTCACCGGTTTTAAAAATATAGAGACTACTTACGAGAGTCCTATAAAGAATGGGCATCGTCATTTGATTAAGGTAACGCGGAATCGTCCATTTATTGCCTGCCAATCGGATGTACGAACAATGGGCTTACGCGCAAGCATTCGTCTTCATTGCCCATTGGATAAGATGCACACTATCTTGTCATTGCTGATGACGCAGTTACCTGATTCTGAAATCCGTGTATTTAAAAATGAGCGCGTGTTAGATGGCGTACCATTTGCGTCATTTGAGTCAGGCAAACCAGCCCAACTATCAGATTTTGCCCCTGACAATACCCAGCCCAGTTAACGTTTTTTCTCGCGCCTGTTATTGGCGCGAGACTCGGTGTCCATCAGTGACAGCTTTGCCACCAAGATGCTAACAGACTTTTTAGCGGCAAGGTCGTCAAGGGTGAGAAAACATTAAGTACGAGCTGTGTGGGTAGGTTAACGATGACCGTGCAGTCCGTGGGTACAGCAAAGGAATAGCTATATGAATAAGAGAGCAGCGCCGCAGCAGTTGGCGTCGACAGAGCAAGAGACACAACCGTTGGACGACAGTCGGTATGAAGACCTGCCGCGCAGTGAGTACCTGCAATTACCCCAAGAGGAGCAAGACCGGCTCAATAAGCTGCGTCAGCAGCGGGTGCGTGAGGCGCCCACCCTCTATGAGTGGGATATTAAGGTAGCGACTGTGTATGGCATTGGGTGGATCATGGTCCTTATTCCGTGCGGGATTACGGCTCTAGTTGGGTCGGTGACATACTGGTATGGATTTGAGCAATGGTATTATTTTCTCATCATAGCGATGATTTTTGGGCCATTTATGCGCTACCTCTGGTTGGCTGACAAACAGTACCACTATCGGCTCACCACCGAGGGGCTGGTCACCACCTATCATGATGCTATTCCGGATGCAGCCTATGCGGTAGTGCGGGGGCTGGCTTGGTTTGGTGTGGTGGTTTGTATTGTCGGGGTGGCCTTTTTAGGCCCAGCAGCGCTGGTTGGTGTAGGTGGAATGGCTCTGGGGGCATTTTTCTTTACTGGTTTTAAAAATGTAGAGACTACTTACGAGAGTCCTATAAAAAATGGGTATCGTCATTTGATTAAGGTAACGCGGAATCGTCCATTTATTGCCTGCCAATCGGATGTACGAACAATGGGCTTACGTGCAAGTATCCGTCTTCATTGCCCATTGGATAAGATGCACATTATCTTGTCATTGCTGATGACGCAGTTACCTGATTCTGAAATCCGTGTATTTAAAAATGAGCGCGTGTTAGATGGTGTACCATTTGCGTCATTTGAGTCAGGCGAACCTGCCCAACTGGTAGATTTTGCCCCTGACAATAACCAGCCTAGTTGAATAAAGCGTGGACACTTAACAATAATGGCGCGGTAGTTAACTTCCGACTATATAGGTGGTTTTTCTGCTGCATCCATGTTTAGTTTAGATCGGTTTTTAACTATCTATCTCTATTGTTGCTGTTGCCGCGGTGTCTGGCGTGCCTTCTCTGAATGATAAAAGAGTGATTGGCGATGATGCCTATTTAGAGAACAATGCGATGATTGAATCAGAATAAAAGTTGTATATACCTTCAAAATACAAAAAGCCCCGATAGCGTTGCTATCGAGGCTTTTATATTTTCTATATCAATTACATAAAGCGAGCCGGTTGTATAGCGCTAGCCATTACAGGCTGTAGTACATTTCAAACTCAAGTGGGTGAGTTGTACGTGCTACGCGCTCAGCTTCTGCTGTTTTCAGTACGATATAAGATTGGATGAAATCTTCACTGAACACGCCGCCTTTAGTCAGGAACTCATGGTCAGCTTGCAGATTTTCAAGGGCGTTTTCTAATGACGTCGCCACTTGTGGGATTTCAGCCGCTTCTTCTGGAGGCAGATCGTACAGATCTTTGTCCATCGCTTCACCTGGGTGGATCTTGTTTTGGATACCGTCAAGACCCGCCATTAGCAGCGCTGCGAAACCTAAGTATGGGTTTGCATGTGGATCAGGGAAACGTGCTTCGATACGACGGCCTTTAGGGCTTGGTACCACTGGAATACGGATTGATGCAGAGCGGTTACGGGCAGAGTAGGCCAACATAACAGGTGCTTCAAAGTGTGGCACTAAACGCTTGTAAGAGTTAGTGCTTGGGTTAGTGAAAGCGTTCAGCGCGCGAGCGTGCTTGATGATACCACCTATGTAGTACAGAGCCGTTTCACTTAAACCTGCGTATTTGTCGCCAGCGAACAAGTTAACACCGTCTTTCGCCAGAGATTGGTGAACGTGCATGCCGCTACCGTTGTCACCAACGATGGGTTTAGGCATGAAAGTCGCAGTCTTACCGTAAGCGTGTGCCATGTTGTGCACTACGTACTTCAGAATTTGGATTTCATCCGCTTTCTTAGTCAAGGTGTTGAAGCGAGTTGCGATTTCGTTTTGACCTGCAGTCGCCACTTCGTGGTGATGCGCTTCAACCACTTGGCCCATTTCTTCGAGCACTAAACACATAGCGCTACGTAGGTCTTGTGATGAGTCAACCGGTGCAACTGGGAAGTAACCGCCTTTAACAAATGGACGGTGACCTGTGTTGCCGCCTTCGTAGCTAGTGCCTGAGTTCCAAGCCGCTTCTTTAGCGTCGATCTTAACGAAACAACCTGACATGTCAGTACCGAAACGGACATCGTCAAATAGGAAGAATTCTGGTTCTGGTCCAATCAATACAGTATCAGCGATACCAGTAGAGATCAGGTAAGCTTCTGCTTTTTTAGCAATTGAGCGTGGGTCACGGTCGTAACCTGTCATGGTACCGGGTTCAAGAATGTCACAACGGATCAGCGCTGTAGTTTCTTCGGTGAAAGGATCCAGTACGAATGTTGTTGGATCTGGCATCAGTACCATGTCTGATTCGTTAATGCCTTTCCAACCTGCGATAGAAGAACCGTCAAACATTTTGCCGTCTTCGAAGAAATCAGCATCTACCTGATGAGAAGGAATAGATACGTGCTGCTCTTTACCTTTAGTGTCGGTAAAACGTAAATCAACGAACTTAACTTCTAATTCTTCAAGTTGCTTTAAAACTGATTCAACTGACATTCTCAAGCCTCCGGTAGGGTAAAGGGATGCCCCTTCTATAATCTTTTAACTCAAGTTATTTATCTTGAGCCAAACTTACGAGCTATAAAGCGATATCCATGCCAATAATTTAACTTACTGATTAACATGATTTAAAATCTTTGTTGCACTTAATTGGATTCGTGTGCGCACCATAATGGTGCTTTTGTCTGTGGCATTTTGGTGCATTACTCCATTTTGGTGCGCACTGAATTGATTCATGCAAACCTTAAGCTGGGATGCACAGCGATAACATGCACCGCTTATATGGCACTGAGATGGCAATGACGCTTTGGCTTTCACAGTATAAGTAAGTACTGCCTCACTGAAGCTCGCACATACTTGCAGCACAGAACGGGAATATTTACCACCGCATAACCGCCGCATAATTGTCATAAAACCACGCTAGTCTGTCCAACTATGCCACGCATTATCAATCCAATAGTGGTTTATTATCATATTATTAGGAAAGAGTTCGTTCTCATGTGCGAAATGTCTTTGCTGTTCACAGACCAAGTGAAATCAGTGATGCGTAAAAAGGTATCCCGTGACAATGAAGTGAGTCTTAATGCCATCGGGTGTAAACGCCAACATGAACGTTAGATTAAGTGTGCCGCAGAATTTATTGCAGTGTGTTCACGTGGTAATTTCTCTGTATCTAAGTCGATTTTGCTGATGCTTAAATCGACATTAGCAGTGCGAACATTGAATACGAAAAATAGCAAATTCAGCTGCTTAACTCGGATTTTTCCTACTAATATGGCAATTAAACAGAGCGTTAACTCTGGCTACAGAGGATTTCACTCAGTGGATGATTGACGGAAATTACCCAAGGATTGGCGGATTGTTTTATAAGTGTTCAAAAATAATCCTGTGCGCCAAGGCCGCTCTGGAGTAGAATGGCACGCTTTTTATTGTGGTAGATCGAGCTCGATCACCATAACGAATTACTGAAATATCCCTATTTTTGTTTGATGGTAAGAGGTTTATCCGTGCTAGAGAATTTACGTAACATCGCCATTATTGCACACGTTGACCATGGCAAAACGACCCTGGTAGACAAGTTGCTGTCACAGTCAGGCACCCTTGCAACCCGAGGAGAAGCCACTGAGCGGGTGATGGACTCCAACGATCTTGAAAAGGAACGTGGGATCACGATTCTGGCAAAGAATACTGCCATCAAGTGGAACGACTACCGTATTAACATCGTTGATACCCCAGGCCACGCCGATTTCGGTGGTGAGGTTGAGCGTGTTCTGTCTATGGTTGACTCAGTATTATTGCTGGTTGATGCCGTTGATGGTCCAATGCCACAAACTCGCTTCGTAACCAAGAAAGCGTTTGCTCAAGGCTTAAAGCCAATCGTTGTTATCAACAAAATTGACCGTCCAGGTGCACGCCCAGATTGGGTTATTGACCAAGTATTCGACCTGTTCGATAACTTAGGTGCAACTGACGAGCAACTAGATTTCCCAATCGTCTACGCTTCTGCGTTAAACGGTTTTGCAACTTTAGATCCGGATGTAGCGAGCGATGATATGACGCCGCTGTTCCAAACTATCGTTGAAAAAGTATCTTTCCCAGATGCTGACGCCGAAGGCGCGTTCCAGATGCAAATTTCGCAAATCGACTACAACTCATACGTGGGTGTTATCGGTATCGGCCGCATCAAGCGTGGTAGCGTTAAAACTAACCAACAAGTGACTATTATTGGCGCAGATGGCAAAACTCGTAACGGTAAAATGGGCCAAGTATTAGGTTACATGGGTCTAGACCGTACTGAAGTTGAAATTGCTAACGCTGGCGACATCGTTGCTATCACTGGTTTAGGCGAGCTGAAAATTTCTGACACTATCTGTGCCGTTGGTGCAGTAGAAGCTATGCCACCTTTGACTGTTGATGAACCTACTCTGACCATGACTTTCCAAGTTAATACTTCACCTTTTGCAGGTAAAGAAGGTAAGTATGTGACTTCACGTAACATTCTGGAGCGTCTGCAAACAGAATTAGTCCACAACGTGGCACTGCGTGTTGAAGAAACAGAAAGTCCAGATCGCTTCCGTGTATCTGGCCGTGGTGAATTGCATTTATCAATCTTGATTGAAAACATGCGTCGTGAAGGTTACGAGTTAGCCGTATCACGTCCAGAAGTTATTCTGAAAACTATCGACGGTGAACTGTGTGAACCATTTGAAACCTTGACTGTTGACGTTGAAGAAGAAGATCAAGGCACAGTAATCGAGAAGTTAGGTACCCGTAAAGCTGAAATGAAAGACATGCAGCTTGATGGTAAAGGTCGTGTCCGTATCGACTTCATCATCCCAAGCCGTGGTTTAATCGGTTTCCAAACTGAGTTTATGACTGCGACTTCTGGTACTGGTCTAATTTATCACTCATTCGACCATTACGGTCCACATAAAGGTGGCGATATCGGTCAACGCGCTAACGGCGTATTGATCTCTAACGCAACGGGTAAGGCTCTGACCTTCGCACTGTTCGGTCTGCAAGATCGCGGTCGTCTCTTTATCGGCCACGCCGCTGAAGTATACGAAGGCCAAGTGGTTGGTATTCACGCTCGCTCAAACGATCTGACTGTTAACTGTTTGAAAGGTAAGCAGCTGACCAACATGCGTGCTTCTGGTACTGACGAAGCCCAAGTGCTGACTACGCCAATCACAATGACACTTGAGCAAGCGCTTGAGTTCATCGATGATGATGAATTAGTTGAAGTAACGCCTAAGAACATTCGTGTTCGTAAGAGACACTTGACTGAAAACGATCGTAAGCGCTTTAACCGCGGTTAATGCCAGCCTGTTAACTCAGGTGACACGCCCTTAAGGTGAGTCAATCGGTTTAAAAAGCCCTGCATAGGAAACTGTGCAGGGCTTTTTGTTGGGATAAATTGAGTAATGGGTATTATACCAATCACATTAAATAGCTAATCAGTTCAGAGCCTCACAGGCATCTCAATCCAAGGCGCATTGACGCAGAAATGGTTATTCCCTTTTAAGTCAATGCAACACGGGAGTGGGATGCCTGTGTGGCTCCCGAAGGGCGGCTGATGTTCACTACATGGTAACGCGCTTTATAGTGCGTTTAAGGCTTTCGACAGAGCACCACTATGCCTTCAAGCCTTCGCCTTGTCTAAAGCGCGTTGAACTCGCGCTGAATGAACAGATATTTAATACGATTGGTATTAGTCGTCCTCATCCATCACCCGTATGCAATTGCGGCCAGCGGATTTTGCGCGGTAGAGGGCGGCGTCCGCTTGGCGAACGAGTTCTAGAGCATTTTGTTTGTTAGAGGGTTGCAGATAGGCGACGCCTGCGCTCACTGTTACAATCCCAAGGTCGGTATTTGCATGCGGAATGGCAATGGCTTGGATCAACTGATGTATATGCTGCGCTGTCTCAAGTACGGTTTGATTATCGACATTCGGTAATAGAATGACAAATTCTTCGCCGCCGTAGCGAGCGACTAATTCGCCCGCTCTGCGACCGGACTGGGACAGTGTACTCGCTAATTGTTTAAGGCAATCGTCTCCGGCGAGGTGGCCATAGTGATCGTTAAATTGTTTAAAGTGGTCAATATCGAGCATGATGAGGGCCAGTGATGAATTGCTCCTTTGTCCACGACTCCACTCCGTTTGTAACATCATGTCAAATAGGCGGCGATTGCCGATATTGGTTAAACCGTCGGTATTGCTGAGTATTTCAAGTTGCCTATTGGCTTCTGCCAGCTCACTAGTTCGAGCTGTGATCATGGATTCAAGTTCGACGTTACGTTCCTCTAATCGCGCGATCGGGTAAATTTCCCCTTTGTGGGCTAAGCCGTAGGGGATGGATATGCCACTGTGGACAATCATCCAGTCGTTGTTTTCTCGGTGAAATATCAACACTAGCCGTGCTGTTTCGCGGGAAAGCATAGGATTAGGGATAGGTAAGTGGATATGGAAAAAGGCAGTCACAACCACGAGGTTGTCGGCAAGGTCTTGTAAAGAAAGATCTAACATTTCGATGTGGATTCGCTCAGGCACTTGTGCAAAGTCCTGACGAGTGATTCGCACCCATTCTTCCCTGCTGGTGACAAGCTGGTCACTGCTCCCTGCATAGCCGCTAAAGTTATCACTAAAGCGACGAGTTAGCCTGTCATCACGGGAGGCATACATCTCAATATATTCGTCAAATAACGAATGGATCAATTGCTGTCGGTCGGGTCGCATAGGTTAGCTCCGTTGGGGAACATAAAACCATTTTCCTAATATCCGTATAGGAATATTATCTGCGATAAAGTCTAGCTGTTGCCTGATTGTAATCAATTTTATGACGTATATATTAAAAATACTGCAGAGAGTGATGTAAGCCATTATCTGCAGTATGGTCTGTGAGACAAAATTGTTTTGTATTCACTTAATGTATCATTTAGCCCAAGTATTATTTAACACAGCCTGTTGGGTTGGTTCAAAATCAGGCAAAGCTTGTTGGTATTGCTTAGCAGGGGTTGCTGATGAGAGGTTACTGGATTGCGTTAGCTGAGTGTGTCACTAGGCGGCAGGTGAGGTTTTTCTGGATAGTATTACTTGGCAGTGGCTTTATTGCTAACGCCTATCATGGCTGTGGTGCGGCCGAGGACATCGGGATACTCGATAGGACTTAGAGCCCTATCGAGTGAGCAGTCAAGCTTATGACTTAGCTTTATCTGCCAATTTTACCGCATTGACACTTTCACCTTTGAAGCTGATAGTCACATTTTTCTGAGCGACTTCATTATCTTTTAGCAAAGTCTTAGTGGTTTCTGCCAGCATTGGAGAAGCTGCATTTAATGCACTAAGATCATAGGCCCAAACTTCTAGATCCGCTTCATTATAAGTACTAGCAGGCGCACCTAATTTTTCAGTGATTGTTTGCTTGGTTGAGCCTTCTTTAATGCCGAATGTATTTTTAATCGCTTCATTCGTTGCGCTGTCTAACGCATTGGTCGCCGTATCATTCACTGTGTCAGTGACAGATTGAGTTGCTGATTTAACGATTGAATCGAATGGGCCAGCATAAGCAAATAATGGTAGAGCAGTAAGAGCGATCAATAATGATTTTTTCACACAATAATTCCTTTGGTTAATACATTCCTTTATTAAATGCGCGCGAATTAGACCAGTAATTAGATTTTGTGTCAATTAAGCATCTGTTCTATATGATTTTATTTTAATCCTTTCAGATTACTCCTACTAAGCGGGTCAACCTTTAGTTGTACCTAAGGGTTTCCATTTTGAGGTTTTCTAGTCTTATCTGCTGCTGTTTTTCAATTTCGTTAGTGTTTTATTCCATCGCAATTGGATCCCATCATATGTGTCATTTTAGGTGTTCTAGTGATGTCGCGTGTTCTAGTGCCCAATTCTATTAATCACTTGGATCAATTCCATGCGGATGTTGTCTGGTGTTTGGCTATGCCAGAAACCTGCTAAGTAAGCGCCCAGCGGTAGGATAAATAATGCGATAAGCACTAATGCGAGCAATCCCTTATGACCGAGTCTGTGGCCGGATTTCAGCCCAAGGCCGAGGGCGGCAGATTTAGGGCAAGCCGCGACACAGCGCATGCAGGCTTGGCATTCGTCACTGCGAACCGTGGTTTTAGTGTGCACTATGATGTTTGCTGGGCAAGCGCGGGTACACTTGTCGCATTTCATCCCTTTTGCTTCGATAAGGCAGTGCTGGGTATTGCGGCGGATTTTTAATGGGCTCGCAAAGCTTAAGATCCCAAGCATTGCACCATAGGGACACAAGTAACGGCAGAATCCCTGACGACGCCATGCAGCTAAAGCGAGGATCAGCGCAAATACCAGTAGCGTGATTAGGCTGGGTGTTAGGAAGAACAATGCCATCTTTAAGTCGGCAATCTTATGATAATTACCTTCAAGATAATGGGGGATGGATTGTGCTGGCATACCAATGACTATGTAGCAAAGTGCTAGGAGTAATAGATATTTCAACATTCGCAGTGGCCAATCTAGCCAAGAAGGTGGTGTAAGCTCTGATTTAATAAAGCGTTTTCTAAAGGAATACAGGTATTCCCCTGCCAGACCTAATGGGCAAGCCCAACCGCAAAATGCCCGCTTGCAGAGTAAACCTGTGAGTAATACCGCCGCTAGCATGACTGCTGCCGCAGGATGGGTTTGATCCCACAAATTGAGGCTGATAATGGCTTTAAGCTCAATGCCACCCGCAATCGGTAAAAAGGCATCGACTACGTCTGGGCGCATTAGCCAAGGTGTGATTCCTTGCTTAAGCAGTACGGTATTGATTGTGTATTGTATGGCAACCAGCAAGAGCGATAGCGCTAAGACATGTTGAGTCCCTTCACGAAGGGTATTGATTTTAATTTCACCCTTGAGTGCATCAGGCGCAAATTTATGCCCAAGTAGCATCAGTGGCAGTGCAATAAGAAGCCCGAGAGCCAGTGGCCAATAAAGACTCATTGCCACCGCACCGATACTGAGCAACAGTGTGGCGACCGCGCCCCATTTCTGGCCGCTCCAATAGCTGAGGGAGGCGAGATACATGAGTGCCAACATCAGCGTGAGTGATTCGATAAAAGTCATAGTGATGAATACAGCTAATAAGTTACAAGTACAGGCTCTGAGTGGTGAACTGAGGATAAGTTTTTGAGTAATAAGTGAAATTGTGCGTCAGATCTAAGATTCGCGCTATCAATCAATTAAAGCGCGCCATAGCTCACAAAGCTAAGTGTTTTAGTCTTGCACAAATAAAGTATGGCTTGCAGGGACATAGGGCGAGGTCACACAAAGAATAAAAAGCCCCAGCAATTTAGTTGCTAGGGCTTAGGAATTCAGTGGAGCATTTGGATTAATTTTTTGATTTTTCGAGTGCTTCGATAAATTTGCTTGATTCGTTAATCGAGGTGTTCATCTCTTTAATCAGGGCCGAAATATCGGTTTGCAGACTCGCAAATTCGCTTTTAATCGCACCAATGGCTTGGGCGTTCAAGTTATGCTTGAGATACAGCATATTGTCTTTCATGGCGGTGAGTATCGGCGGCATTTTTGACTCGGCACGGCGCATACTTTTGATCAATTGTTCATAGGCGCGGCGCGTTTCTTTGAGTTTAGTTTCACTGTTGCGGCGTAGGTTGGCTTTACTGATCTCGCTAATTTCATTTTGCCACTCATCGAACAGGGCTTCGGCTACATCTTCGACTTTATTGATGCGGTTGCTGACGTTATCGGCGGCACTTTGAGCCGATTCGTATTCATCTTTGGCTCTGCTATAGGCTTTTTCTAAGTTGCCATCACTGTAATTGAGCAGTGCTTGCATTTCTTCTAGGGCAGAGCTGAACTCTTTTTGAGCATCCTGTTGGGATTTTTTCGCATCTTTAACTCTGTCGACCATAATATCGCGTTTATGGTAACCGACCTTTTCCATTGCGCCGTAGTAGGCACTCTGGCAACCACTAAGCAGGAGACTTGTGGCAATCAGCCCTGAAGCTATCAGTCTTTTCATTGGGTGTTCCGTCGCTGAATGAAATTAATTAATCGGCTTTAAATCGCGCCGCATCGATAATGCTCCACAGATGAAAGATAGCACCTATTACCGCGGGCACAATCAGCCACCAGAGGGCATAACCCACCACTGTGATAATGAAAAATAACAGTGCGGCCATTATTCTGCCTTGCAATAATTGGCCTAGCCCAGGAAAAAATAGGCTAGCAATAGCAGAAATAACGTTACCTGCAGATCCTTGTTGAGACATCAATTCACTCCTTAGACTTGTAAATTAAGTGTTTATTGTACGAAGATAACGAGTCTATACCAACAGAATCAAGAGAAACCCGTGACTAAGAAGATAGAACTGGCACAAATTCGCGCCTTATTCCTCGGGATCTGGCACTTCCTGCTGCATTTGAGACGGCGTTTAGTTGAAGATCAAATCAATATCCGCGCCGGACATTTAGCCTATGTCACACTGTTGTCACTCGTGCCTATGGTGGCGGTGACTATGTCTATGCTGTCAGCTTTTCCGGTATTTAAGGGGATACGTGGACAGATAGAAGGTTTCGTTTATCAGAATTTTTTACCCGCCGCTGGCGATACTGTGCAAGTGTATATCAATGAGTTTGTGGCCAATGCCTCTAAGGGGACTGCGGTCGGGATTGCGGCCTTAGTCGTGGTTGCCATTTTGCTGATTTCTGCCATTGATAAATCGCTTAATAACATTTGGCGCACTAAAGAGAAGCGTTCAGTGGTGGTGGCTTTTTCTATGTATTGGATGGTCATCACTTTGGGCCCGGTATTGGTGGGGGCCAGTTTGGTCGCCACTTCCTACGTGGTGTCATTGAAGGTCTTTGACGGTCAGTTGTCGGGTGTGGTGCCCGTGTTTCTTGAGCGTTTACCTATGCTTTTCTCTGTGGCGGCATTTTTGTTGTTGTATATGGTGGTGCCTAATCAAAAAGTGAAGTTTCTACATGCACTATTAGGGGCGATTGTTGCCGCAATCTTGTTTGAGTTAGGCAAAAAAGCCTTTGCTTTGTATGTCACTCAGTTTCCGAGTTATGAAGCGATTTATGGTGCTTTAGCCGTGATCCCCATTATCTTTGTCTGGGTGTATTTATCGTGGATGATAGTATTACTCGGCGCGGAAATTACCGCCGCTATGCCTGAGTATTTAGATTATGAGTCGAGCTCAGATGATGACGAAACCGTTCTGAATGCTAAGCCCCTAGACAATGCCTCCCAAGAAAATTCCGCTGCGGTGTTAACTTCGGCTGAGGTGACGGCACTCAAGGCGGTGGCTAAATCTGAATGACCCCATTAGAGGATTATTAATGGCGATGACACTGAATGCCTGAATCCTTCCCATCTTTTATCCGTCGCGACTGGTTTAACGTTGGCAATGGTCAGCAATTGCATCTGGCGCAATACGGTAATCCACAAGGTATCCCACTGCTGTATTTGCACGGCGGTCCAGGAGCGGGTTGTGATATCGGTGATTTAGCTTTATTTAATGGCGATCAATATTGGATTTTGCTTTTAGATCAACGCGGGTCTGGGCAATCTTTACCCTTTGGCGATTTAGCCAATAACCATCTCACTGGTTTGATTAGCGATATTGAGGCGATTCGCCTTGCATTGGGTATTGAGCGTTGGTGTTTAGTCGGAGGCTCTTTTGGGGCCACATTAGGCTTAATTTACAGCGGATTATTCCCAGAGCGGGTGATTGCACAGGTACTGTGGGCGTTATTTATTCCATCCAAAGAAGGTCTCGACTGGCTCTATGGCGCTGACGGCGCGGCAAAATTGCAACCTGCTGCTTATCGACTCTTCAATGACATTTTTCCGGCTCAGTTATCGCTGATTGAATTACTGGATTCGTACCATCAAGGTTTGGCATCGGCCGATGAAAATGTGCGATACCATTTTGCGCGGCGTTGGGTACAGTGGGAGTTGCAGCTTGCGGGGGCGAGATTAGTGCTACCAAGGCTGTTACCCGAATCCGTATTAGCATTAGCCAATATCGAGTTACACTTTGCTCGACATAATTACTTCAATGCCATGAATGTGTTACAGCGCGTGACGCCTAGAGTGAAGGCGCGTAGTGTGTTATTGCAAGGAATGCAGGATGCGATTTGCCCAGCGACGCTATTACGCGATTTTTTGGCTGGGTTGGAGCATGCTATTACAATTCAATCTGTTGTCGATGGCGGACATATGCTCAATAGTGAGTCTTTGTTTTTGGCGGTTACAGCAGAAATCCATGCTATGTGGTCGTGGATACATCAAAGGGAAATACAATGAAAACATTGCTCATCAGTGCCAGTTTACTCGGATTAACCGCGTGTGCTACTACGGCCCCATCTGAAACAAGCGCTATTGATCAAGTTGCGACTCCGGAGGTCGTGAGTGCCCCTGTCGCGCCCAAAGTTGTTGAACTCGGTGGGTTAACCAATGAAACTGCCGCTGAGCGCTTGTATCAAGCGTTGATTGACGCAAATTATCTGGCCACCCAAGTTGCACCGACTAAAGTGGCTGTGCAGTTTGGTAATAACCAATTCTTGCTTGAGCCGAGTATCAATTCGGCGGGCATTGACCGTATTTTAATGAATCGCTTCTATGCTGTGCACCCGCAATTGCAGGCTAGCCAAGAGTTGCCTGCCGTGATTGGCACCTTGAATCAGAAGCTTAATTTTGCCAAGTTTGTGTTGCTGGACCAAGGCGCAGTGATTCAAGTGCAAGGTACAGTGACCTTTGCCGACCGTATTGAAATAGAAGAGTTACGTCGTTTTATGCTGTGGACTAATGGCGGCTTGGCGCAAGTCGTACAATCTTTGCCTGATGGCGTAGAGCAATATATCCGCCCGCTCCCGCTAATGCCGCAAATGGTTCCCGTTAAGCCTTAATCTAAAAGGAAAAGTTGTGATTGCGTTAATTCAAAGAGTGAGTCACGCCAGTGTGGTGGTTGATAACCAAACCTTAGGTGAAATCAATAAAGGCTTGTTGGTTCTGCTCGGTGTCGAGCAAGAAGATACCCGCGAGAAGATGGAAAAGTTGGCGACTAAAGTCATGAGTTATCGCGTTTTTTCCGATGAAAATGGCAAGATGAATCTCAATCTAGAACAAGTCGGTGGGTCTTTATTAGTCGTGTCACAATTTACCTTGGCCGCTGATACAGGCCGAGGCTTGAGGCCGAGTTTTTCAGGGGCGGGTACGCCGGAACAAGCTTTAGGCTTGTATGAAGAGTTTGTCGCATTCTGCCGCGCTAAGGGCGTTCACACAGAAACCGGACAGTTCGGCGCCGATATGCAAGTGTCCTTAGTCAATGATGGCCCTGTGACCTTTAATCTGCAGGTGTAGCTTCTATCGTGATGTTTATCTAGGGGTCTAGGTGATGGGGTGCTAGGCATAATCAATGTCGCTTGTACCAAGGGAGTATTAAGAGAATATACATGGATCAATTACTCATTAAATTACGCCAGACTTGGCATCGTACGATCCCCGTTAGCGAGTTTATGCAGATAGTGCCACTCGATTATATCGAGGGAGAGTTTCGAGTCACAGCGCCGATGACGCCCAATCTTAATCTGCATCAGACCATGTTTGCGGGCAGCATTTATACCTTGATGACCTTAACAGGCTGGGGTGCCGTGTGGCTAAATCAACAGTTGGTGGGCGTGGCGGGTGATATTGTGCTCGCCGATGCCCATATTCGTTATCTTGCTCCTGTGACTTGTGACCCTGTGGTAAAAGTACAATGGCCAGATGTGGATCTCAGCCCGTTACAAAGGGGGCGCAGAGTTAAGGTGAAGCTGGAAGTGCAATTGTATTGTATGGATTCACTGTGTGCGGTTTTTGAAGGTCTGTATGTTAGTACGTCGAAAGTATGAATGCGTCGAAAACAACTTAGTGTATCTGTACGTCGAAGATGACGTATATCCTTTCTGAAAAATCGAAGCTAATCTCAGATTTTATCCGCTTTATTTCTTTTTTATGGGCTAATACACTAGCGTCATAGAGTTGAGATATTCCATCTGACTCTGAGTCATTTACCTATTTTCGGAGCAGATTATGTCTAAAGTCTTAATTTTAAAATCAAGCATTCTTGGCGGTTATTCACAATCTGCCGTGTTAATTGACCACTTAGCGAGTCACTGGGAAACCCAAGGCGCCGCTATTACAGTGCGTGATTTAGGCGGTAAAGACGTACTGCCTATGGTAGACGGTGAAATCGCTTCTGGGTTACGCGGTGGTGCAGAATTATCCGCACGTCAGCAAGAAATGCTCGCCTTATCAGATACCTTAGTCGCTGAATTAAAAGCGAACGATACGATTGTTATCGCTGCACCTATGTACAACTTTACGATTCCGGTTCAACTTAAAAACTGGATCGATTTTGTCGCCCGTGCCGGTGTGACTTTTACTTACACTGAAACAGGTCCAAAAGGATTAGTGGAAGGTAAACGCGCTGTGTTGGTGACGACCCGTGGCGGCGCTCACAAAGATGGCCCAACGGATCACGTTGTACCTTACTTGAAAACGGTTTTAGGCTTTATGGGTATCACCAATGTTGAAGTGGTTTACGCCGAAGCGCTGAACATGGGTCCTGAAGCCCACGACAAAGGCATGGGCGAAGCGAAACACAGTATCGATCAGCTGAAAGCTTAATTGTTCCGTTGATTAGCTGAGTCATTTGATTTAGCTGAATAAATAATGCCAGCCCTTAATAGGCTGGCATTTTTGTATGTGCATTTCAGCTAAGCACGCTTGGCTTAAGTGGCTAGGTTTGAGCGGCTAGACTCGAGTGGCTAGTTTTAAGTGGCACGCTTAGCTGTTTATTCGCAAAGGCTGCAGCCATTGGCGAGGGTGCTTGTCTCAATATAACGCACCTTAGTGCAGGCTTGGTCGCGATTACGACTGATGATAAAGCGTGTATGGCGTTCAGTTCCAAGCGGCTTTTCAGCAGGGTTAACCTGTGTGGCTTCAAACTGTAACGTTTTGGCATGATTTGTTTTATGCATACACCACCTCGCAGATATTTAAGTCATCACAATGTACAGACTGGCCTGATTAGCGCCGCACAACCAAGGCTTAAATTAGCTCGGCTGGCAGCAGACTAAATCTTTAAGCGAGCCACCATTTACCACGCAGCTAAAGCCATTGGCCTTGAGAATGTCGCAGCCCTTTTGTGCTCGAATCCCTGCGCCACAGTAGAGCACGAAGGGATGTTGCTTATTGTCGACTTGGTGTAACCATTGGTCGAGCGTTGGCAATGGCACATTAATGGCTTGGGGCAAGTGACCGGAGGCAAATTCCTCTGGTGAACGCACATCAATCACCCGTGCGCCTTGCTCAATCAATTGCCAACATTTTTCGCCCGAGTGGCTGCCGGATAACTTAGCCAGTAAAGATTGAAACATAGCATTGCTCCTACCATTAGAAAATTTTCAATAAGTTTATTCTAATGAATTGGCGAGTGCAAGCGCTGCAGATTATCGGCAGTGAATGGTTTGGTCTTTGGCGTTGTTGGTACTTGAACTCTGCATTACTGGCGTTAGATAAGCTACTACAAGCTAAATTCATTGCCTCTTTGATAGTGAATGATGTCGTGGAATACCACGGCTTGGTCGTTTAGATTGCGATAGCCATGGGGTTTGTCGGCCGCAAATCGTACTGCTTCACCTTGCTTGAGTGGTTGCCACTCGCCATCGACTAGCACTTCCATAGTGCCGCTCAAGACAATGACATGCTCAGTGACACCCGTTTCATGGGGCTCAGAAAGGCGCTCATAGTTTGGCAGCAGCGTGAGTTCAAACATCTCGAAACCGAAGCGCTCTTCAAAGGGGAAGAGTGAGGCGACTAGCATGCCGTCGGTAGCGGGTTGTTGGCGTAACTCGTCGGGTTTACGGAATACTGCGCCTTGGCTCTGTGGTGTGGGTTCGAGAAAGGTCGACAGCGAGATATTGAATCCACTGGCTATTTTCCACAGCGTTGCAATGGTTGGGCTTGATTCACCGCGCTCGATTTGTCCTATCATGGCCTTACTAACGCCCGTCTCTTGGGCGGCTTTATCTAAACTCCATCCCTTTTGGTTGCGAAGTGCTTTAAGCGTGGTGGCGAGATAGCTGTTTATCGTCTGCACAATGGCCCCATCATTTTTATGAAAATTTAGTTTGTACGTTATAACGCACAGGTGTTATCTTGTCCATCTCGTACGTTATAGCGCACAAAAGCTATCTTGTTCATTTTATAAGTTATAGCGCACAAAGTAATGGCGACATCAATTGCAGAGAAAGGGAGTGGATATGTGGCGAGATGCAGGGAGTTTATCAAAAATATCAGCGGGATTTATTGCGGTATTAGTGGGTTATAGCAGCTCTGCTGTGATCATCTTTCAAGCGGCGGAGGCTGTGGGGGCGACACCAGCACAAATCAGTTCATGGCTGTGGGCTTTAGGTGTGGGCATGGGCGTGACCAGCATAGGGTTATCGCTTTACTACAAGAATCCTATTCTAACGGCTTGGTCTACACCGGGCGCGGCGCTGATGGTGACAAGCCTTGCGGGATTGAGCGTCAATCAAGCCATAGGCGCTTTTCTGGTGAGTTCGATGTTAATCACTCTTTGCGGTGTTGCGGGCTGGATGGATAAACTTATTCGTATCATGCCGCAGTCAGTCGCTTCAGCCATGTTGGCGGGGATTCTGCTGCAATTTGGCCTAGGGCTATTTCAGGCGATGCAAACCCAGCTGAGTCTAATTTTGATCATGTTGTTGGTGTTTGTCGTCGTTAAGCCTTTTGCGCCGCGTTACATCATCTTACTGACCTTGTTGGTGGGTATAGGCATGAGTTTTCAATTAGATTTGCTCAAGCTAGATGCCGTTCAGTTACAACTGGCGATGCCGGTGTGGACGACACCTGAGTTTTCGTTGGCGAGTGTGATTGGCGTGGCGCTGCCGCTGTTTGTGGTGACTATGGCCTCGCAAAATATGCCGGGCGTTGCTGCGCTGCACGGTAATGGTTACAGGCCACCCATTTCACCTTTGATCACGAGCACAGGGCTAATCGGGGTTATCCTCGCGCCCTTTGGCGGTTTTGCCTTTAATTTATCCGCCATCACAGCGGCGATTTGCATGGGTAGAGAAGCAGACCCGAATCCGGCGACCCGTTACTGGGCGGCGGTGTGGGGCGGGGTATTTTACTTTATCACTGGGTTACTCGGCGCTACTGTGGTTGGCCTGTTTTCCGCTTTCCCGAAGGAGTTAGTTCTGGCCATCGCCGGATTAGCGCTGCTCGGCACTATCGCCAATAGTCTGACCGCCGCATTAGCTAAAACCGAAGATCGTGAAGTGGCGGTGATCACTTTCTTGGTCACGGCATCAGGTTTTAGTGTGCTGGGCATCGGCAGCGCATTTTGGGGACTGTTGCTTGGGTTTATTATCCATTGGTGGAACGGGCACAGAACTGCATCAGTAGTTAAGCGAGCGAATACTTAACTGCAGCAAAGCGCCTTAGAGATGAATTTCAAAGACTAAGGCGCATGTGTTTTAGATTCTCTTCGTCATAAACACGCTATTGGGATCGAGTTGATAGGTGTCGAAGGGGCCGCAGATTTCAAAACCAAATTTGCAGTAGAGTAAGCGAGCGGGGTTAAAGAAGTCCATCGAACCTGTCTCTAGACTCAGGCGTTTGACGCCAGCGCTTTTGGCATCGTTAATCAAGTGCTGCAATATCTTAGACGCTATACCTTGCTGCTTATAGGGCGCGGCGGTGCGCATCGATTTGATCTCGGCGTGCTCGGCATCTAACCATTTTAGTGCACCACAGCCCGCTAAATTATTGCCATCCCAGAGGGTCCAAAAGCGAATATTGGGTTGACGCAGGCCATCAAGATCTAATGCGTGGACGCTTTCAGGCGGTGAGGTTGCCCGCATATCGTCGAGGTGTTCCTGCAGTAAAGCCGCAATCTCAGGCCCTTTAAGGTCATCTAAGGTGATTTTCATGGCTCTTGTGGTGGATTTCATGGCAGATCGGGTGCTCCCTATTATTGTGGCTTATCCATAATGGCGTCATCGCGCTTTGTCGTCTGTTTGCCAATGCGCCATGGTGGATAAGCAAATGCTAGGCCACAAACTTTTTATCAAAGCAAAAATCAAAGTCGTGGGGTTTCACCCCACACCCGACCAAAAGGGGAAAAGCGCCTGTTCCCCTTTTGGATATCCCTCGGCGTCCCCAACGGAGTTGAAAGCCTCTTGGGCATTAAGCGTCCTTATGCTATCGCGTCAGACGCTCGTCCCTGATTCGACTGACGCTATCTCGGCATCCATGCCTCGATCACGCAACGAACGCTAATGCCCTGCGGCAACTCCGAGGGGATGGTGTACTCCTTTGGTTCAAGTGTTATTGGTAAATTTTTAAGGAATAAAAGTTATGCCTGTCGGATCTTTTCTTGATTTGAAATGGATGGCCAGATTTATTTACATAGATAGCCTGAATTCTTCAATTTTTGCTCCGATTAAATCTGCCGCACCGCCAGATGATAAGAGCATATTTTCTACATCAGTATCATCAAGTACGAGGATCAATTTTTGATGCACCATCCACTGTTCTCGAATAGTGTGTAAACAACCTGCAAAATCACCTCCTTTTCTAGAAAAGATAATGCCAAACAGACCCGCCCCATGAGGTTTTAGATAATTCGCAATTTGAAGGACATCACTCTTCTTAACTTTTCTAGAGTAATTTTTGGCATCAATCACTACATAGTCTGCAGAGTATTTTTCGCGCAAAAATGACCAAAAACCATCAGTTGCATAATTTGGGACAATGAAATCCCTTCGATTTGACTTGGTAAAATCATTAACTTCTTGAATCGGCTTATCAAGTGGAGGACAAAATAGTTCTTCTATGATTTCACCAATGAGGCGCTGATATATGTAGCAATCTTTACGGCCCGGATTACATGACTTTAACTTGCTAAGCAAATCTTGACCTCTACTGCCTTCTTTTCCCCCAGTAATGGCAGTTAGAAGCATTTTAAAGTAGCTACTGTCTGCCTTTTGTATTCCCGCTTTAAAATTCTTAATGAGATAGTCTGCGTCCCACACTTCTATATCATTAGATTCTATGTTTTGCTTTATCTCGTTCGGTAATCTACCAGGTATGGCTAGGACCTTCTTACATTCACCTATTAGCTTGCCATATTCCAAAATCTGTTCGACTATTTTAGAGCTGTGACTTCTTGTAATTGCTTTATTGGATTTACACTCAATAAGAATCTTCGCGTTCCGACTATCTTCTATGAGAATGTCTGCTCTAGCTCTTTGTGACTCTCCAATTATCGCTTCCAGTTGGATTTTTTGATCTGGGCTTGTTTCCTTAATAACCTGATAAAGGAAGTTCACAAATTCAATTTCTTTTGGACCCATAGTCATATATCTATGACAATTCGGGCATAGCAGAAGGAAGTTCTCTTCCGTCATACTACCACCTTCATTAAAAGGGGTAATCGAAGCTAGCTCTAGAGGGATTTCCTCTCCAGAAATGGTGCACATTGCACATTGATTATTGTGCTTTGCAATTAGTTTTGCCCGCATTGCAACCGACGGAATCCTTCGCTTATTTAATTTCTGATCCATCATTTATTCTCTAATTCCACTTTTGTTCTAACATTTGTATCGTTCGCAAAATCTCACCACCGATCGCTTGACAGCATAAGTCGCAACCCACTGATTTAGAATTTGATTTCTACGATAGCAAAAATCATTCTGGGTAGAAAGTGCGCATGATTTAAGATCGTTCTATGTTACGTACTATTTATAAAAAATTGAATTTTATTGAGAATTAACTAAGCTGTTCACCATTGATTATGTTAGCTATCAGCTATAACTACTTATTTTTTTACAGGATGATGGGATGGACACCTCTTGTGAAGTAGGCGTCATTTACGCCATATTGAATTTGCACGTTCAATAACAACAAAAGGTGTCCAAAATGAAAGTTACACTAATAGGAATTGATCTCGCAAAAAATATCTTCCAAGTATGTGGAGTTAATCAAGCAGGCAAGAGTGTTTTTAACCGTTCGATTAAACGTGCTCAGCTCCTGACTTTTCTGCGTACTTACCCTGATGCCACTATTGCGATGGAAGCCTGCAGTGGCTCTAACTATTGGGGCAGAGAGTTACTTTCTCTCGGGCATGACGTCAAACTGATCCCGCCTCAGCATGTTAAGCCATTTGTCAAAGGCAATAAGAACGATCGCAATGATGCCTTCGCTATCTGTGAGGCAGCGCAGAGACCGAACCTGATTTTCGTCCAGCCGAGAACCTTAGCGCAGGTTGATATCATCATTACCCACAGAATTCGCGAGCGTCGGATCAGAATACGCACTGCACTAACCAATCAAATTAGAGGCTTACTAAGTGAATATGGAATAGCCCTCCCTAAAGGACGTAATCCATTGAATCTTTTGCTGCCGGAATTACTTGAGAATGCCAGTAATCAACTCACTACGATTGCACGCCAATACATGCGTGAGCTGATGGAAGAGTTGCGTGCGATCAACGTTGCAATAGGTTCGCTGGAAAAAGACATCAAACTGCAGGCAAGAACGCACCCAGATGCCAAGCGACTGATGGGTATAAGAGGCGTTGCAGAAATCATTGCCACTGCCGCGGTGTCATTTGCCGGAGATGGCTCTGGCTATCATGGTGCTCGGCATTTTTCTGCAAATTTAGGACTGGTTCCTAAAGAGTTTTCCAGTGGGGGAAAACAAAAATTGGGCGGCATAACCAAACGAGGTAACAGCTATCTGCGGCGGCAACTKATCCAGGGAGCTTGGTCGATTATTCGCTATGCAAGTAAGAGTAATGACAGGATCTCCGTATGGGCCTTAAAGGTGATTGAGCGGCGAGGTAAACAGAAAGCGGCAGTAGCAATTGCAAACAAATTGGCGCGGATCATCTGGGCTATGCTGTTTCATCGCAGCGAATATCGGCCTTGTTAATATGTAAAAATCGAGTATTAAACTCACCCCAAAAACACGACTACAGATAATGAAGTAACAGGTAATACC
>NZ_JAKKRY010000022.1:0-48272 GCF_025653795.1 Shewanella sp. SM73 | reverse complement strand
ATCCCATCCCGAACTCAGAAGTGAAACGCAAACGCGCCGATGGTAGTGTGGGGTCTCCCCATGTGAGAGTAGGTCATCGCCAAGCGCCTAATTTAGGTTAACGTGTAGACGTTAACCTAAAGGAGCGGTAGTTCAGTTGGTTAGAATACCGGCCTGTCACGCCGGGGGTCGCGGGTTCGAGTCCCGTCCGCTCCGCCAACATTAAGAGATAAGCCTCATCGAAAGATGAGGCTTTTTTCGTTATGGCGTCGCGGATAATTCGTGTCAGTGACGCACATGCTTCGAGCTCGAAGCACATGGTTATCGTCATACCCAGCCATCCCAATTCCTACGAGTGTACGTTATTGTTATTCGGATCAGTCCGAGATAATTTTAATCTCTTAGCTTGTAGCTGACGCTCTATCCCTACAGGTAACGTCTATCTTTTTCTTGTCCTAATTGACTTAATATCGTTTATATTGAAGTATTTATTATTAAGCAGATACTTAAATTCCAAGAATGATTGAAATTGAGTAATTTGCCCCAAGATCGTCTTAAGTGCTGCAGTTTTGTAGCGTCCATCAATGAGGTCTATGCCATGCTTTATGATTTAACGGTTGTACAATTTAGCAAGATGCTGAAAAATTTAAGCGTTATTCTTGAAAAAGGCGAATGCTTCGCAAACCTCAAGAAAGTTGATATGGCGGTTCTTTTAAACTCACGTTTAGCGCCGGATCAATTCAATCTTATTCGCCAAGTTCAAATTGCCTGCGATACTGCCAAAATTGGCGTAGCACGTTTGACTGATAACTTAGATACAGTGCCAAAGCATGATGATAGCGAGACGACGCTGGCTGAGTTGCAAGCGCGTATTAGCTCAGTTTTGGATTATTTAGCAACGTTTAAAGCGGATGATTTTGCTAATGCGGCCACGATCCATGTCTCACAACCACGATGGGAAGGAAAATATCTTACAGGTTATGAGTTTGCCATTGAGCATGCTATTCCGAACATTTACTTCCATGTAACAACAGCCTACGCGATTTTGCGCCACAACGGTGTTGAAATTGGCAAGAAAGATTACCTCGGCGCTATGCCATATAAGTCGTAAATCTAGGCTAGATGTAGTACTGTTGCGTAGCCTAATTGTTGCGCAGCAGCGTTTTGCCGCTTGAGCTTACCAACCTTTCTGCATTACCACCTGTTCTTTCTCTACCTATGTTATGCCGCTTTGTCGCTGGAAATTTAGGACTCGTTAGGGTTCTGTTACGCTGATGAAGTCAATCAATACTCAGTTTTTCATTTCGACCTTACGTCTCGATTATTTTTATCCTGTTAGCATGTGATTTAATTTTGTTGGCTTAGGTAAATGATATGGGCCGTAAGTTTATGAGTCGCCAAATTATCTATTACTTAAATAGTGAATGGCGAATTGACTCATTATAAAGATGACCTGTTTGTTCGTTTTGAACAGGGATTTACTGGAAGAGCCTATTTAAGGTTCTAATTAAAGGAGTTAGCTATGTCTATCGAATCTCAAGCCGTCGAGAGTCCAACTGATGCAACGACAACTAAGAGCAAGAAAGCAAAAAAAGCCGCCATTACTAGTGGTTTGCGCCTCAAAGACAAGTTGACCCAAGACACTCGCCGCCGAATTGAAATTCTGCACGAGCAACGCCAACTATCCAATCGTTTCGGTGTGGATATTGAAATTGACTAAAGCCATTGGCTTGTCGCTAAGTATTGGATATCACATTTAGATATTTAGCCCGCATGTACAGCTTCACGACGTCCGTCGTGGAGCTTGCTCTCTTAACTTAGTAACTTTGCTGACTCAATTTATACTCCATTATCGTGACCAACTCGCCCTTATAATCTTCCAGTGAAATAATTGACCAACCCAGCGATCGATAAAAATCGGCTTTATCTGCAGTAAATAAATAGATTTTCTGTAAACCAATCGCTCTAGCATGCTCAATGACGGCATTGACTAGCAACTTACCTAATCCTTTATTTCGATGGTCTGCATTCACATACACATTGGCGAGCCACGGGCTTAAGTCAGTTCGGCTGTCCATATCTGCGATGATCAATGAAGATGATCCCATCACTTGATTTGCCTGTTCGCAGATAAACATCTTGGGGATGGCGGCGTCAGTTAAATACTCGTTCATTTCCTCAATCAACGTAGTGACAGAAGCATCCGCAGAACTCAAATGTGCCCATGCTTGATGATGCCACTCCGCCAATTGTGGAATGTGCTGCGGGGCCGATTTTAGGTCGATAACTTTCATATAAATCTCTAGACTGATTGCTGAAAGGGGGAATGGGCAAATTATACCCTCTATTGGCTTGCATGAACTCAGTGGGCACAGGCCGAGTGAGTATACCGTTTAACTCGGGAGCGGCAGAAATACGCTGGCTTTAAGCCCGCCTTGTTTCGCATGGCTAAAACCGAGCTCGCCCTGATAACTGTCGACGATATCTTTGCAGATAGATAATCCTAAACCATGGCCCTGGATGCTTTCATCTAGCCGAATGCCGCGCTCAATGATAACGGACAGCGCGGCATCGGAGACGCCTTCGCCATCATCGCTGACTATGATCCCATAACCTGCGGTGGGAGCCGTTTGATGCACTATACGGATCTCAATGTTCTTGCGGCTATGCTTGCAGGCATTATCCAGCAAGTTGCCTAAGAGTTCGAGTAAGTCATCCCGATCAAACGGCATCACTAAGCCGCTCGCGTAATGGCTATGAATAATGCGGTCTGGGTAAATACGCTGCATTACTTTGATTAGCGGCGCAAGATCGTCATCGAGCACGGTATAACGCCCTGGAGTGGACAGGCCGACAATCTTAGTGCGCTTAAGCTCTCTCTCGATGATGTGGTGCAGGTTTGCGAGCACCTTGCTGCCCTCACTCCGCTGTTCTGGTGGAAGGCTTTCTAGGTAGGACTGCAGCCCTTGTAACGGACGTTTCATTTCGTGGGCTAAGTTACCCAAGGCATTACGGGAGCGTTGTACTCGCTGGCCCAATTGATTGACTAAACGATCTATCTCTTCGATCAGTGGGACTATCTCGCTTGGCACTTGGTCAGGATTGATTTCTTGCCCTTGGGTGCGCATTTGCCGTATAGCTTCTGGCATCTGCTCTAAGGGTTTAAAGCCGCGTTTCAGTAGCTGATACTGCGCCATTAATAGAATAACAATCGTGAGCAACACGGCTGCGCTGGCAAAGGCTAAAAATTGCACTTGGGTTTGTTCGAGCTCGCTGATGTCTTCTGTCACCCACAAAGTAACTAATTGGTCATCTTTGATAACGGCCTGACTGAACATCAGCCAATGTTCTTTGCCGATAAACTCAGTGGCTTGGCGTTGTTCACCAGCGGTCAGCTTAAGCATGTTTACGTTATGGTCGAATAGGGAGCGTGAGCGCAGAGTTTGCTCGCCGATTTGAATCGCAAAATAATGCCCAGAATTAACCCTGTGGTACACATTGGGTAAACGGTCGGTGGTGAGCGCCCATGTGCCATCGGGATTATGATTCAGGGCGGAGATCAGGCTGTCGGCATCGTGTTGTAGACGCGAAGCGACAAAGTCTTGGGTTAATACTTGGATACCTTGGTACAGAAAATACAGTAACAACACCATGGCAAAGGTGAGCGTGATCAGCAGATTGCGCGTCAGATAACCCTTGAGTGAATACACGCCTTTTACTCCTTGAGTCGATAACCTTGGCCGCGGCGGGTTTCGATATAATCCTTGCCTAAGCGCTGGCGCAGGCGGTTGACGTACACTTCGATGACATTGCTGTCTTTGATTTGATCTTCTTCGTAAATGCGTTCACTGAGCTCTGACTTAGAGACGATCTTGCTGGGATTGACCATTAAGTAATGCAGCAGACGATATTCAAGCTTAGTCAGTTCTATCACTTCACCATCAACATTGGTGACGGCTTGTTTGTCGACATCGAGGGAGACGCCTGCATGCTGCAACATATTGTCGGCACGGCCAAAGTGGCGGCGGATCAACACTTCGAGCCTTGCGAGTAGTTCTTCAATGTGAAAAGGCTTGCCGAGGTAATCATCGGCACCCGCCTTGAGGCCATCGACTCGCTCGTGCCAAGCATCGCGGGCGGTGAGGATCAGCACTGGCATGGCTAAGCCTTTTTGTCGCCATTGGCCGAGGACTTGTAGACCGGGTTTGCCGGGTAAACCGAGATCGAGGATCACGGCTTCGAAGTTTTCTTCTTCGCCTAAAAAGGCGCCATCAATACCGTTATCGGCGTGCTCGACGGTATAACCCGCCTTGTTAAGGGCGGGAATGAGGCGCGCGACCAGATCGGTATCATCTTCAATCAATAGCAAGCGCATCAGTCGACCTTTTCCTTTAGCCACTCGCCGGTTTTGGCGTCAATCTTGATTTCATACACTATGCCATCGTCACGAAGGATTTCGAGCTCGTAGATGATCCTTCCATGTTTTTGCTCGACTTCGAGATCGAGCAACCGTCCCTTTAGCCGTGATTCATAGCGTTGCATTATGGTGTCGAAGGGCAAAACTTTGCCCTCCTTAACCCACTCGACCACCTTGCTGGAAAGATCATCGTCGTGGGCATCAGTGCTTGGACTGCTAATCATCCCAGCGGCCAAAACCAGGAATATTAACGGTATCTTCATCGAATATGCCCTTCTCTGCGAGGTTGTGACAATTGCTGCATTGACTGAATGAGCCGACTTTGGGGTTATCTTGCACCATACGTCTGGGGATCTCATCGTGTTTGCCAATAAAAAATGCCTGTTCTGTGATCTTCTGCGGCCCAGAACCTACGAGCAGCGGCGTGCTGTTTTTCATCACCTTACCATTTTGCGCTGCATGTTGAACCAGATATTCCTCAATTCTAGCAGTGACTTGAGTATCTAGGCTGGCGTTGTCACCAAAGTGATTATCAAGATTTGCGGTAATGGCGCGCCACTTGTTGGCGGGGAGTAAATTGGCTGGATAAGCCATGTGGCAGCTACCACATTCTGCCGTGTATTCCGCATTCTGTGGAACGGCGCGGCTGAGCTCGCGGCCATCGTCCGCATAGCCTGTGCCAGTTAAGGTTAGGCTGACACCGATAACGCCAATGGCCAATGCCGCGGCTGTGAGTGATGAACCTAAGATCCAGCTAATAGGGTGTGCTTGTTGAGTCATGACATCTTCCTTTTTGAGCCGTTACCTTCTGTGGAAGGTATTGAAATTAATCGATCTAATTAAATGAGTTATTGAATGAGTGATACGGTCGAAATTTGGCGGTTATTGCAGGCTTAACCAGAGTAAGGCATCGCCTTTTTCCTGCGGCGTGCAGTCGCGTTTAAAGGTCCAGTTACAGTTACGGGTAAACCATTTCTCAATTTTGGCTGAGTCGGTTAACCGATCTGCGGTAATCGACGGCGCCATAGGGTCAATGGGTTTACGGGTATTTTGGTGCATCCCCATGTCAGTGACTTTGGCGGTATGGCAACTGGCGCAGCTGCGGCCGTCCATGTCCTGTAGCCAAAGCTTTTGTCCTGCGGTGGCGGTAAAAGGTCCCGCGCCTTGGGCTTGATAGCGTTGCAGTTGCGTGCCGATGCGCTCGGCGCTAAGTGGCAGGCTTTGCACTTTACTGTTGACGGCGCTAACGCTGAGGCTAGTCAGCAGCAAGGTTGAAATTGCGACAATGGCAAGGCGACTTTTATTCGTGTGTCTGGTTAATCTGTTCATAGGGCATTCCTTTTGGGCTGGATATCTTATTGCTAAGCAAAATGGCTAAGGGATTAATCTTCTTGTTCCACAGGGCGTTGTTTCTTGCCCGTGACCATGGCTCTGACTAAGTTTTCTTTGTGCAACAGGCTGCTGACGATGACGCCGCCAACGTGGATGACCACAAGGAACACTGTGAAGTTGGCAAAGAATTCATGGACTTCTTTTATGGCGCCTTCGGGCCAAGTGGCGAAAAAGCTCGTAGCTAATGGGCCGTGTCCGTCGGTGGCGTACAGCGCCATGCCTGAGAATCCCGCGATGGCTATGCTGGCAATCAAGGCCACTATCATCATTGCCCCAGCGGGGTTATGGCCTATGTAGTCTTTGGCTTTGCCCGTGACGAGTCCTTTGAGGTACACCAGCACTTCTTTAGGGCGAGTGATAAAGTTGCTAAAGCGCGCATTGTGGGTACCCATCACGCCCCAGAGCAGGCGAAACACCAGTAAAATTAAGATGCTATAACCTGCGTAACTGTGGATGGTCATCCACTCGTCTTCGCCTTCAGTGAGGTAGGCTAAGGTAAAAAAGCCGACGAGTGACCAATGGAATATGCGGATCAACAGGTCCCAGACTTTGATGGTTTGCAGTGTGTTTGATGACATGGTGTGACGCTCCTAAGTGGGTTTAGGTGTAGGCTACTTAACCCAAACTTAAACCTCGCTTAAATTTTGAGGCGCGAACATTTATCGAATTGATGGGGGTGAGTGGTGCGCTTACTCATGTGGCGAGTCTTAAATGTCAACGAAAACTCACTTGTTAACCTATTGGTATTACTGTAAATTCTGCCATTTCAACCGAGTGAAGGGATTAACTTATTTATGTCTACCGCCGTTATTCGCGCTTTCATCAGCCGCAATCCGAGTCGTAAATCCTTTTGTATTTATGCCGTTTTATTATTTTTGACTGAAGTCTTAATCGCTTTATATGCACCTGCGGGTTTTATTCGTGGTTTTGTGGGCGATGTATTAGTGGTGATCTTACTGTTTTGCATGGTGCGGGCTGTCGTTCCTATTGCTTATCCGGTAGAAAAAGCCGCAGTAAAAAACACAGGCGATGGCATTAAGCATTTATTTCAAACTCCTTGGCTGGCGTTTGCGGTATTGCTGTTTGCCTTTGCCATCGAGTTTGGCCAGTATTGGGGCTTAGTCGATAAGCTGGGCTTGGGTGGAAATCGCTTGGCGCGGATAGTGATAGGTAGCCATTTTGATCCACTTGATCTCGTGGCATATTTTGTCGGTTACTTGATCTTAGTGGGCTGTTATTGGAAAAGCCGCCAGTCCTAGTATTTGAATCCGCAAGAGCCGCGTGACGTGTGTTTTCGCGGATAAGTAGGCGAGATAGGTAGACGAGATAAGTGGGGTAAGGGATGCAACCGATAACGGGGTTTTCACTGCTAACAGATCATACCGATGGACTTGAGCCTAATCCATTGAAAATGCCTCTGTATTTTAATGGCCAACCTACTCATACCTTTATTGCTGGCTTAGTGATTGAAGGCCAATATCGCTGCGTTTTACCCAATAAAACCTCGGGGTATTTGGTCATCACTTCTTTTGATTGTCCCTTCGAAGAATCGACCGAGTTTAGTCTGCTTGATGAAGGGTTTAAGCTCATTGCGACAACCTCTTTGGCGCAAATGTACGATTCTTTTCTGCTTTATGCCCATAGGCCTATGAAGGATAACCGACTGAGATTGCACTATTACGGTCAGTTTGTGCTGGATTTAGTGATTACAACGGGCAGTTCTTGGTTACCTTTTCAGCCAAAACTTAAACTGGTTGAAGTTATCGATCCCCAAAGCGATCCACAAACAGCCTCATCTCTTGCTGAATTAGCTCAGCGTTTAGCGCGGATTGATAATATAAACTGAGTGAGGTTTGAATTAAATTCAGTTAAAAAAGAAAGGGCTATTCGCCCTTTCATGTTTATCACTTGTATCGATTACTCATGCGGAAAGTTTTATAAGCTTGCTTGCAAAGACGTTTAAAAACCTAATAAAAGCTTCCTCACATCAGCTTGTTTGAACACCAAAACCTTAGAAGAAACCTAAAGGATTCACATCGTAACTCACCAAGAGATTCTTGGTATTTTGATAGTGGTTGAGCATCATCTTATGGGTTTCGCGACCGATGCCGGATTTTTTGTAACCACCAAAGGCGGCATGGGCAGGATAGGCGTGGTAACAGTTAATCCACACGCGGCCAGCTTGAATGCCACGTCCCATACGTTGAGCCGTGTTCATGTCCCGTGTCCACACACCAGCACCTAGGCCGTACTCAGTATCGTTCGCGATCGCTAAGGCTTCGGCTTCATCTTTGAAAGTGGTGACCGAAATCACAGGGCCGAAGATCTCCTCTTGGAAGATACGCATCTTATTGTGGCCTTTCATAATGGTTGGGCTGATGTAGTAGCCTTCACTTTGGCCGCCATCGAGTTGGCAAAGTGTGCCGCCCAGTAGCACTTCTGCACCTTCAGCCTTACCTATGGCTAAGTAGCTTAAGATTTTATCGAACTGTTCTTTAGAGGCTTGAGCGCCAACTTGAGTGTCGGTATCTAAGGGATCGCCTTGCTTAATGGTTTGCGCACGGGCGAGCACTTTTTCGATAAAGCGATCAAAAATCGACTCTTGGATTAACACTCGTGATGGGCAGGTACAGACTTCACCTTGGTTGAAGAAGGCCAGCAACATGCCTTCGACTGCCTTATTTAAATACTCGTCTTCATGGTCCATCACATCGGCAAAAAACACGTTAGGCGACTTACCGCCAAGCTCAACGGTTGATGGAATTAAGGATTCGGCGGCGCATTTTAAAATGTGATAGCCAATTTCGGTGGAGCCCGTAAAGGCCAATTTAGCGATGCGTTTGCTGGTGGCCAAAGCTTGTCCTGCTTCGGCGCCAAAGCCGTTGACTACGTTAAGAATACCCGCGGGTAATAGGTCTTCAATCAGTTCGAGCAAGACCAGAATCGAGACTGGCGTCTGCTCCGCAGGCTTGAGTACCACACAGTTACCCGCCGCTAGCGCAGGTGCGATTTTCCATGCGGCCATTAAGAGTGGAAAGTTCCAAGGAATGATCTGGCCGACCACGCCTAAAGGCTCTGGGAAGTGATAACTGACTGTGTTGCCATCGATATCGGCAGCGCTGCCTTCCTGTGCGCGGATACAACCCGCAAAGTAGCGGAAGTGATCGACGAATAAGGGCAAGTCGGCATTTAAGGTTTCACGCACCGCTTTACCGTTTTCCCAGGTTTCGGCAACGGCTAAGTATTCGAGATTTTGCTCGACGCGATCGGCAATGCGCAGTAACAGGTTTGAGCGCTCGGTGACTGAGGTTTTACCCCATGCTTCTTTCGCTGCGTGAGCGGCATCTAATGCTAATTCAATATCTTGTGCATCGGATCGCGGGATTTGGCAAAAGTTTTGGCCATTCACGGGGGAGCGATTGTCGAAGTATTTGCCATTGACTGGGGCGACCCATTTTCCGCCGATAAAGTTGGCGTATTTTTCTTTGAAGTTAACGATTGCGCCTGCGGTTCCGGGTTGAGCATAAATCATAGAATCATTCCTTCTTGTGGATGGCATGCTGGGCGTTGGCGATTTTTACGCTCTTGGCTTCAGCAAGGGAGTCTTGTTGATGCATCTCTGCTGGATGCCTTTTTAAATATTTTTCGTTTTGCTTTAAGCCAATCCTATTGATTGGTTTAGTGTTCTCTTATGCAACACCTTAGGCTTGCATACCAAGTGAGCATCGCAAGGAGAGTGCCAAACTGGCAGGAGTTGTACACTTGTTGTGCTAACAGTATGATGAAAAGCTAATTTTGCAGATTTGAATAAGTATGGGCACTCAGGGAGAGAAGTGTGTCCTGTGGTTACTTTGTCATTGAGTGGCACACAGCAATTGTGCCGAAACGGAACACAGCTCGGGGGACACGGCTATGACAGTTAAACCGCATTTACCATCGACACAGGCGTGGTTGGCCGATTCGTGGCAGCGCAGCATTGGCGCTGGCTTGTCAGAATTTCAGTTACCCCAGGAACTCAGGCTCGATGCTAGTGAACTAAAGCAGAAACATGAGCAATATCAAATGCTCATCGCATTAGTGCAATCCCATGCCTTGCCTTTGTTCAATCAGTTGATGGCGCATTCTAATAGCCGACTCTTGCTCTCCGATGCCGAGGGTTATGTACTTAGGCATTGGGGCGTGAGCCATTACTCCACAAAACTGGCGGATGTAGCTCTGGATATTGGGGTGAATTGGCTTGAGCAGCATAAGGGCACTAATGCGATAGGGACGGCGCTTACGGCCAAACAAGCGGTATCCGTGGTGGGTGAGCAGCATTTTATTCGCCAGAACCGTTTTATGAGTTGCACTGCTTGCCCGATATTTTCCCCCCAAGGTGAGATGCTCGGGGTGATTGATATCACCAGCGAGCAGCAAAGGCACACCCAGCAGACGCTGATGTTAGTGTCCAGTTTGGCGCAACAGGTCGAGACCGCGCTTTTGTGCCATCTGCCCGATAGTCATTATCGAATCGATTTAGCGGCGCAGCCAAACCTGTTGAATTCGGGTTGGCAGGGTATAGTGATTGCCGATAGCGATGGTCGCATTGTGGGGTGCAATCCCATGGCGAAACAATTGCTTAATCATGCTAAGGTGGGCGATACCGTCGAGCAGTACTTAGGCGATAATTGGAGCCGTGCGGGTGGTTTTAATCAGCATTTAGCCTTGCATCTACAGACTCAATCCTTAAATATTCCCAGCGCTAAGGGTCGAGTTGCGATTAGCAATAAATCGCTCAATCAATTGGGGGTGCGGTTTCGCGATCCTCAACTTGAGCGCGCATGGCAACATGCCAATAAGGTGATCACCAAGCAAATTCCGCTGTTAGTGCTTGGTGAAACTGGCGTCGGTAAAGAGCAGTTTGTTAAAAAACTCCACGCCCAAAGTGCGCGTCGCACCGGGCCTTTAGTGGCAGTGAACTGCGCCGCATTGCCCGCTGAATTAGTCGAATCTGAACTTTTTGGTTATCAGGCAGGCGCTTTTACTGGGGCAAACCGCACTGGATTTATCGGTAAAATTCGCCAAGCCCACGGCGGCTTTTTATTTTTAGATGAGATCGGTGAAATGCCGCTGGCGGCCCAGAGTCGTTTACTCAGAGTATTGCAAGAGCGCGAAGTGGTACCCGTTGGCAGTAATCAAAGTTTTAAAGTCGACATCCAAATCATTGCTGCGACCCATATGGATTTAGAGCTACAAGTGGCGCAGGGGCTGTTTCGGCAGGATTTATTCTATCGGTTAAATGGCTTGCAAGTGCGTTTGCCTGCGCTACGCGAGCGGCTGGATATCGAGCGCATTATCCATAAATTGCACCGTAAACATCGTATCGCTGCGCAGGATATCTGCCCCGAACTGCTAGGGCAAATGATGCAACACGATTGGCCGGGTAATTTGCGTGAGCTCGATAACCTTATGCAAGTCGCTTGCTTGATGGCAGAAGGTGATGACACTTTAACTTGGCAGCATTTACCCGATTATCTGGCGGCCAAACTCACATGCGAGCCGTTAAAAGGAGACCTGTTACAAGCTGCACCCTTATGTGATGAATTTAAAGAGGTAAGCCGTCAACGTTCTGCATCACCCCTGCAAAGTGGTAAGTGCGCTGTGGAGCCGAATGTCACAAAGGTTCAATCGGATTCCTTAAATGAGGCGATTTATAGCAATGTCCTGCAGGCATACCAAGCCTGTAATGGCAATGTGAGCCAATGCGCTAAGCGTTTAGGGATCAGCCGTAATGCCTTGTACCGGCGATTAAAACAGATGGGGCTTAAGGATTAATATTAGCTTATGGCTCTTGTTGTGAAGCTCAATTAATCGCTAAATATCTCTTAATCACCCACGTTTATCCACTTCGCAATAGACTAAAACCGAGAGGTTTTAGTCCACAATCTCTAGCTTCAGTATCTGACAATGTGACTTTTTGTTGTTGCCAATTTATGCCTAATAGGTTTTATTGATTCGTATAATCGATAAAGATCGTTTCTTCTAATTACAAATTCAGAACTATACTGCGGGCAGGCAGAAAAGAGCTTGGCGTTATGCATAGAAGAGGAACTGTTATGCATCTTACTAAAAGCCTTTTAATTATTTCTATGGGTCTGACATTGAATGTACAGGCTCAAACTTTACCAACAAATACCCTGACACGTGACAATGGTGCACCTGTGGGTGATAACCAAAACTCGACCACAGCGGGCAGTAATGGCAGCGTGTTATTGCAAGATGTGCAGCTTATCCAGAAGCTACAACGCTTTGCCCGTGAACGTATTCCTGAGCGTGTCGTCCACGCCAGAGGCACAGGTGTTCATGGTGAGTTTGTATCGAGTGGCGATTTTAGTAACCTAACCCAAGCGGCACCCTTTGCACAAAAAGGTAAAGTGACACCCGTATTTGTGCGCTTTTCTACCGTGATCCACTCGAAAGGTTCGCCAGAAACGCTGCGTGATCCCCGAGGGTTTGCGACCAAATTTTATTCGGACCAAGGTAACTGGGACTTAGTAGGTAATAACTTACCCGTATTCTTCATTCGCGATGCGATCAAGTTTCCTGACATGGTGCATTCACTCAAACCATCGCCAGTGACCAATATGCAAGATCCGAATCGTTTCTTCGATTTTTTCAGTCACGAAGCGGGTTCAACCCATATGTTGACTCAGGTTTACAGTAACTTAGGTGTACCTGCCAGTTATCGTGAAATGGACGGTTTCGGTGTGCATGCGTACAAATTTGTGAATCGAGATAACCAAGTTAAATACGTGAAATTTAACTGGAAGAGTCTGCAAGGTGTTAAAGGCTTACGTCCCGATGAAGTGGTTAAAGTCCAAGGGCAAAACTTTAACCATTTAACTGATGATCTTTATAGTGAGATCAACAAGGGTAACTATCCTAAGTGGGATCTGTACGTTCAATTACTCGACCCGACTGAGCTTAATAAGTTTGATTACAACCCGTTAGACGCCACTAAGGTGTGGCTAGATGTGCCAGAACAAAAAGTGGGCACTATGACGCTGAACCGCATGCCTGCAAACTTCTTCCAAGAGACTGAGCAAGCGGCATTTGCGCCATCGAATTTGATCCCTGGGATTGAGCCTTCGGAAGACAGATTACTGCAAGGCCGCATGTTCTCCTACGCCGATACTCAGCTGTATCGACTCGGCGCGAATTTGTCGCAATTGCCGATTAATAAACCCTTAGTGGCGGTGGCAAACCACAACCAAGAAGGTGCGGGCAATATGGGGCATACCCAGTCCGATGTGAACTATCAACCGAGCGTACATTTAGCCTTGGCCGAAGATAATCGTTATCGTGCGGTAACAACTGCGCTGACGGGGACTGTGCAACAAACGGCTATTAGCAAGCAGGATAACTTTAGCCAAGCGGGCGTCTTTTATCGCAGCTTGAGCAAGCAAGATAGAGCAGATCTGATCACTAACTTGGCCGGTGACTTAGGCAAAGTGAACGATACCAATGTGAAACATCAGATGCTCAGTCACTTTTATCGTGCAGACCCAGAGTTTGGTGAGCGTTTAACCAAGGCCGTAAAGGGTGATCTGGCCGAGGTTAAACAGCGTTCAATCTGATGTCGTTATTTTTAGGACTGTTTTGGTCGCAGAGATTTGCGCGTTAACTGTCCGAATCCAGTAAGTCCCGCAAGACGTAAACAAGCTCTTTTCTGCCCAGTTTAAGAGAGCGTCTTGCGGGCATTTCGTCACGTCTCATTGTTTAAATCTCTATTTTAGCTGTGCTGGGAGCCATTGATGAAACACACTATTGCTATCTTATTATTGATTATTGTGGCCCTGAGTATGTCGGTGGCAATGGGGGCGGGTTCGCTTCAAGCGCCATTGGTTACACCCGCAACTGTCAGTCAAACGGACGAGCCCGATACCGCACAAGTACAATTGCTGGTGGACTACTTTTTTGCTGCAGCGCGTACCGGCGATATCACAGTGCTTGAGCATTTTCTCGATGCAGGCTTCCCTATTGACCAGAGAAATAGTCAAACCTATACCGCGCTAATGGTGGCGGCTTATAACGGCCAAGAGGCTGCAACGGATTTATTGCTTGAGCATGGTGCTAATGCTTGTTTGCAAGATAAGCGTGGTAATACGGCAATGATGGGCGCTGTGATTAAGGCCGAATTCAATATTGTAAAGCGGCTATACGCAAAAGAATGCGATGCGAACCTAACGAATAATGCCGGAATGACCTTGACTGAGTTCGCCCGCTACTGGGGTCAAAGCGGCGCTTTACAGCAGGCGAGTTTAAAGTAATAAAGACGCTAGATCTTGCCATCTCTTGCGCTTGATCACTTTTGGTCATTATCTTTAATCTGTTTAGATCTCAGCATTTACTATTAGCAATAAGTCTGCTTGTTAATGATGTCTATGCCTTTTATGGTAACTTTTTGAATATCGTTTAATACGGTTTGGCCTTCGGAGAGCGATTTATGTTTGATGCCTTACTACTGACGCAAGAAGATAAACGTACGTTTGCTCAAGTTTCACAAATTACAGAAGCTGATTTGCCAGAAGGGGAAGTCTTGGTTGATGTCGCCTATTCCTCGCTGAATTATAAAGATGGTTTAGCTGTGACCGGTGCTGGCAAAATCATTCGTCAGTTTCCTATGGTACCAGGCATCGATTTTGCGGGCGTGGTGCGCGAATCGACGGATGCAAGATACCAAGTTGGCGATCAGGTGATTTTGACGGGCTGGGGTGTGGGCGAAAACCACTGGGGTGGTATGGCGCAAAAAGCGCGAGTTAAAGCCGACTGGCTGGTGCCCATGCCGCAAGGTTGTGATGCCGCTAAAGCAATGATGATAGGCACGGCCGGGCTTACGGCGATGTTGTGCGTGCAAGCGCTGCAGCAGGCTGGGATAACACCGCAAAGTGGGGATATTCTTGTCACAGGTGCCAGTGGTGGTGTGGGTTCTGTGGCGGTGACTTTGCTCGCCAATGCTGGCTATCGTGTGGTCGCCTGCAGTGGTCGGGTTGAACAGAATGCGCCTTTATTGAAGGAGCTTGGTGCCGCAGAAGTGATTGATCGCAGTGAGCTTGAACAAGATGCTAAGCCGCTTGAGGCGCAGCGCTGGGCGGGTGTGGTCGATACCGTTGGCAACAGGATCCTCGCCAAAGCATTAGCGCAAATGCAATACGGTGGCGCAGCCGCTATCTGTGGTTTAGCGGGCGGTTTTGCATTACCAACAACCGTTATGCCGTTTATTTTACGGGGTGTTAGCCTACTGGGAATCGACTCCGTTTCTTGTCCATTCGAGAAACGAAAAGCGGCGTGGGAAGCTGTGATTAAAGCACTACCCGAACATTTTTATCAGCAAGCTTGCCAGCAGATATCATTGGCAGAGGTGCCTGATTTCGCGAATAAAATTATCCAAGGTCAAGTTACCGGACGTGTATTAGTTAAGCTGTAATCCCGTTCCCTACGTTTTAACACGATGGCAACACTGAGGTGTTGCCAATTACGACTAATTAGTTCAGCCTCCTGTACTTGTTCTTCATATCGGCTATTTCGGCAGTGTAATCGTCACTTTAAGGCCCGTTGGTATACGGTTCTCGGCTTTAATCTTACCTTTGTGGGCGGTAATCGCCGCTTCAGTGATTGCCAGCCCAAGTCCCCAGCCTCCACTTTCTCTTTGTCTTGCCGAGTCTGGGCGGTAGAAAGGTTTAAAAATGGCATCGAGTTCGGCGGCATCTATGCCTGGACCATCGTCTTTTATGGTAATTTGTACTTGATCAGCCGTCGCACTCGCCTGCAGGTGAATATCGCTTGCGGCATAACGGATCGCGTTACGCAGCAGATTTTCAATCGCGCGGGAAAGTGATTTAGGAAAATGCGCTAACTCAATTTCTTCATCGATATCGATAGTAATGCTTTTACCTTGCTGTTCTGCTTCAAATTCCGCATCGTCTAAAACTTGGCTCAGGGATTCGGCCAAGCCTAAATGTACTTTGGTTTCGTTAGTACTGAGCTTGACCCGCGAGAGCTCTAACAATTCACTAATAAGCTTTTCGAGTTGCTCAGCTTCATAACCTATGCGTTCCGTTTCGGTGGTCTGCTGACCTTTTTTACGGGCGAGGGCAAGGGATAACTGTAGCCGCGTCAATGGGGTGCGTAGTTCATGGGAAATATCCCCCATGAGCCGCTGCTGATTATTCACCATAGCTTCGATGGAGTCGGCCATGCTATTGAAGGCCTTGGCTAATTGGCCTATTTCATCTTTACGCTGTGTGGTGGACTTATCGACACGGTGACTTAAGTCACCTTCGGCGAGGGCATTCGCACTTTTTTTGAGTGAATTTAATGCTTTACCTAAATGCCACGCGAGCAAGCCACATAATAATCCCGAAAGGAAAATCGCTAGGCTTAAGGTTAATAACTTATTTTCGGCGAAGAAGAAGAACCAAGGCCGTGGATGGTTATCCGGTAGGCGGCCATAAAGTGAATAGGTTTCAGCGCCCAGATTAAATTGATAGGGACCAAACACCAGCTCATCTTTAAACTGATGGCTAATCGGTTGTTTTTCTTCATCTGCCATCAGCATAAAGCTGCGCACACCGCGACTCACCCTGTGGGTGTTGATAACTTGGCCTTGGCTGTTGACAAGATAGACCCGTAGAGGTTTACCTTCCATGTCTCTGTGTCTTTCCCAGCGCCGAAGAAAATCGGATTCCAGTAAGGCGGGGTTTTCTTGAATGCGCTTAGCTATCGTCGATAGGACTTTTTCAAGGTGAGGTGGCAGTGGCGCACGGTCGTGATTTTGTTGCAGCAATGGTAACAGACCCACTAAGGCAATGATTAGCGAGCTGCACAGCCAAAATCCGAGCAATAATTTGATAAATAAACGATTAGGCACAGTCGATACCGCCGTTATGGGAGCCAAATATAACCTTTGCCACGGATGGTTTTCACCCTTGGCCGACCATCGCTACGCTCGGGGAGTTTTTTACGTAGATTCGATAAATGCATGTCTAAGCTGCGATCGAAGGGCATGAGTTTTTTGCCGAGCACTTTCTCGTTTAACTCTTCCTTGTTCATCAACTCTCCAGCGTGCAGTGCTAGGGTGTGCAGCAGAGTGAATTCAGTGCCTGTGAGTATGATTAATTGCTCATTACAGTAAGCTTCTTGGCGCGATGGATCTAAGCGTAGATCGCCAAACTCTTGGGCGGGCGCGGCATGGATTTCTTGGGTTGTTAAGTTCGAACGACGAATAATGGCGCGGATACGGGCGATTAACTCTCTGTCATTAAACGGCTTTGGCAGATAATCATCGGCGCCGATTTCAAGCCCAACTACGCGATCGATTTCATCGCCGCGAGCGGTCAGCATTAATACTGGGGTTTGTTTATGTTGGCGCAGTGCGCGTAGCACTTCAAAACCGTTTAATTTAGGCAGCATGACATCGAGTAGGATCAGATCGTAATCTGCAGTCAGTGCCAGATCTAAACCTTGTTTACCGTCGTAAGCCAAGGTTAATTGAAACCCTTCTAACTCGAGCAGTTGCCCTAGTAGCTCAGATAACCCCAGATCGTCATCGATTAATAATATCCGACTCATACTGTTCCTTAATCTCTGTAATGTGGCCTCGTATGCCTGTTTATCATAGGCACTTTTAGCGCTTTGGCTGAGTATACCTGTTTTGATGTCAATTGCTGTGTAGCAATGTAAGCCAAAGTAAAGAATAGAGTTATTGCCGCAACTTTACAGTGATTTACTCAGGCAACGCCCTCACTTACATATAGGGGTTTAGACTGGAAGGGTCGAAAGTGACTCGGCTTAAAAGGGTCGTCACTGTGTCTTATTACTTGCCATATTAAAGTTGAACCATCGAGGTTAACACTATGAAAACATTATCACCTTTGAAAGCGAGCCTGTTTGCCATTCTAGCGAGTTCTGCGGTTTTCGCGACGGCAGTTAATGCAGCACCTAAGGATGCTGGCTGCGACTTCTCTAAATCTGAATTCCATAAAGGCGACCGCATGGAACATGGCGGCCGACATATGGACCACGGTGGCATGCATCGTATGTTTGAAGGGCTCGATTTAACGGATGCCCAGAAAGCTGACGTCAAAAAGTTGTTTGCCGATCAGAAAGCCACGCGCGCTGATAATCGTCCAACGAAAGAGGAACGCTTGGCCCATCGCACTGAGATGCAGGCCTTAATTACCGCGCCTAGTTTTGATGAAACACAAGCAAAGGCACTGATGAGTGCGCAGCAAGAGCAGCGTCAAATTCAAGCCATTGAACGTATGAAGCTGCATAATCAAATATTTAATCTGCTGACACCAGAGCAGCAAGCTAAGTTTAAAGCGCGATTTGAAGCACAAGCTGGTAAAGAACCTCGCGGTTAAGCGTCTTAGCTGATATACAATAGGGTCATAGCTTCCCAAGATAGATCCCTTATGACTCAAACTTCCCAATACGATTTTTGGGTCAAACTGGCTAGCCGCGCTTCCGTGGCTACCGCTTTGATCCTTATTCTTATCAAGATGTTCGCTTGGCTTTATTCCGGCTCTGCCAGTATGTTGGCATCTTTGACGGATTCCTTTGCCGATGCTCTCGCTTCTATTATCAATTTTATTGCCATTCGTTACGCGCTTGTGCCGCCGGATCATGACCACAGATATGGTCATGGTAAGGCTGAGCCGTTAGCATCTCTAGCGCAATCCGCCTTTATTATGGGCTCCGCATTTTTATTACTGTTCTATGGTGGCGAGCGTCTATTAACACCTGTTCCGGTTGAAAATGCCACCATAGGTGTAGTTGTTTCTATCATAGCGATTGTGATGACGTTAGCTTTAGTCATGTTGCAGAAACGCGCATTAGCGGCGACAAAAAGTACTGTGGTTGAAGCTGATTCGCTGCACTATAAATCAGATTTATTCCTTAATGGTGCGGTATTGTTGGCATTAGTATTAGCGCAATACGGTTGGTGGTGGGCTGACGGTTTATTTGCGGTAATGATTGCATTTTATATTGGTCATCAAGCCTTTGGCTTAGGTTATCGCTCAATTCAAGCCTTGTTAGACAGAGAGCTAGACGAAGAGACTCGCCAGCAAATCACGCAAATCGCGATGGAAGATCCACGGGTGCAAGGATTGCATGATTTGCGCACTCGTCAAGCAGGCAAAACTGTTTTTATTCAATTTCATTTAGAACTCGATGGCAATTTGAGTTTGAATGAAGCCCACAGTATTGCCGATACAACAGGGATAAGAGTCAAAGCCGCCTTCGAAGATGCTGAGGTGATTATTCACCAAGATCCGGTTAAACCTGATATAAACGAAACATAAATTAAGGGCAAGCTATGGCATGGATGCAGAAGCAAAGTCACAGATGGGATCATTCCACTCGATTGATATGCCGCTATCATAGGCTATCGACTCGCTTTGAGTTGATAGCCGAATCTGTGATTTCTGACATTAGCATTCCTATGAGTACAGAAATCACGCTCCTGATGGAACAGAAACCTTCGATAGTAAATCAAGTGGATAGTACCGTATCTCCTGTGATAGCGGGGGCTTGGAGTCAGTTAGTCCTGAGTAAACATCTTTATTACTTACCGCAGAAAATTGATCTCGACATTGCTAACCAAGCTTATCGAGTCCATGTCTGGCCATTATTTCTTTGGCGTACACGTATTACTTGTGTGGCGTCTGGCAGAGTTGTCGTATCCGAATGTTTGGATGTGAGAAGGCGTCGTTCCCTCATCCGTTGGCTATATGCAAGTTTTATAGGATTGTTGCGGGTGCTAAGTTAAAATCGTTAGTTGTTTAAATTTAAAAAATAATACTTACAGTAAATATGGTTTTGTTACATAACGAATAACTATAACTTCCATTTTCCAACTCAAGCTGAATCAATGCTGTATGATTTGTATTTTGATAATTTAAACCATGACACTTCTGAATTGCTTATTGTAATATCCGCGCCGTCTAATACTTTCGTTAAATCATTAGGGAATTATGATGAATAAATTATCAATTGTTGCTATCTCTTTATTATCAGCATTAGCGGCCACTCAAGTCTCTGCAGCAACCGACACTACTGGATTTTATGTGGGTGGTGCATTAAATAGAGTCACAGCTGATGCTTTTGATGGTTCAGAAACCGGTACTGGTGTAGGCGTATACGGTGGCTATAACTTCAATGAGTGGTTTGGTTTAGAAGCTAACCTGTTTGCCACTGGTGACTTAGGCGATAAGGATGTTGATATTAGTGCAGGTGCATTAAGCTTCACACCTAAATTTACTGCACAAATTAATGATATTTTTTCTGCCTATGCCAAAGTGGGTATCGCATCTATGGCGGCGAATGTTGATGGCTATGGTTACGATGAAGACTTTACTGGTTTTGGTTGGACTTACGGTGTAGGCGTTAATGCCGCCGTAACAGAACACTTAAATATCCGTGTAAGCTATGATGTCACTACGGGCGATTTAGATGCAGACCGTAGCTATTTAGGATTAAAAGATATAGACACTGATATTAAGCAATTCGCTGTAGGTGTGCATTATCAATTCTAATTTTTTAGATTTGGCATATTTAATTCATGCCAATGAAAATTAATTTCAAATAGAAAGGGATGTGAAGATATCCCTTTTTATTGTTTGATATGAATAAGCTTGTATTGATATAACGAGTAGTAACGTTATTTTATCTACTCAATCCATCGACAGTTCTTTTAATTTCCGCGTTAAGGTATTTCGTCCCCAGCCTAAACGTTTCGCCGCTTCCTGTTTATGGCCTTGAGTATGGCGCAGCGCAGTTTCTAGCAGTATGCGCTCGAATGCGGGCTGCACCTCAGTTAACAGATCGCTGTTTCCTTCCGAGAGTTTTTGATCTATCCACTCAGTCAGTGCTGATTGCCAATCTTGGCTGCCTTTCGCCGTGTGGGTGACACTCACAGGGTCTTTCAGTAATTCTGGCGGTAAATCTTGGGGTAAAATTTCTTGCCCCGATGCCATTACGGTTAACCAACGACAGGTGTTTTCGAGTTGTCGGACATTACCGGGCCAAGGTAATTGGGAGAGTTTTATCGCGGTTTCCTTGGTCATGATCTTAGTTTCTACGCCAATTTCCTTCGCTGCCGAGGCGAGGAAATGGGTGGCAAGTTGGGGAATGTCTTCCCGTCTTTGTGAGAGTGGCGGCAAGTGCACGCGGATCACGTTGAGGCGATGGAACAAGTCCTCCCTAAAGCCACCTTTTTGTACTAATAATTCAAGATCTTGGTGGGTCGCCGCTATGATACGTACATCGACTTGTACCGCATTATGACCTCCGACGCGGTAGAACTGGCCATCGGCGAGCACTCTGAGTAACCGTGTTTGTACGTCTAACGGCATATCGCCGATTTCATCTAAAAAGAGCGTGCCACCGTTTGCTTGTTCGAAGCGACCTTGGCGCACATTGGCTGCACCAGTGAAGGCACCTTTTTCGTGGCCGAATAGCTCAGATTCGATCAAATCCTTAGGGATCGCAGCCATGTTCAGCGCGATAAACGGTTTATCTTTACGTGGGCTGTGTTTGTGTAACGCGCCAGCCACTAATTCTTTACCTGTCCCAGATTGGCCATTGATCAGCACGCTGATTGATGATCGTGAAAGCCTGCCTATGGCGCGAAACACTTCCTGCATCGCTGGCGCTTCACCTATTATTTCGGGTGTTTTGACTTGGGCTTCCTGCGCGGGTACTGGGCTCTGTTCAGTGGCATGGGTGAGTGCGCGCTCAACCAGAGAGATCGCCTCATCGATGTCGAAGGGTTTAGGCAGATACTCAAATGCGCCCGCTTGATAGGCGCTGACTGCACTGTCTAAGTCTGAGTGTGCTGTCATAATGATCACGGGAATATGGGGATAATGCACCTGCAATCGTTCGAGTAGGCTTAAACCATCCGTGCCGGGCATACGGATGTCCGACACTATCACGTGCGGTTGCGATATTTCTAATGCCTGCCACAGGGATTCGGCGGCGGCAAAGCTGGCGGTGCTGAGCTTAGCACCTTGCAGTGCCTTTTCGAGTACCCAGCGTATTGAGCTGTCATCGTCGAGGATCCACACTTGTTCACTAATTCGCATCTTGCTTCCTCATACGGTATGGGTAGGTACTGTCGAAATTATTTAGCGCTTAAAATTGGTAATGAAATGATAAATTCTGTGTGCCCTGCGCTGGAGAGGCAATCGATCCTTCCCGAGTGTAAACGGGCAATATTATGGGCAATCGAGAGGCCTAAACCTGAACCTTGCTCACGGCTTGTCACCATCGGATAAAATAATGTGTCCATTAGCTCAGGCGGTATACCGGGGCCGTTGTCGATAATCGATAGGGTTAACACTAGCTTGTGGCGCTGTGAACCTATAGTGACTTGGTGTTGAGTGCGAGTGCGGATCAAAATCTCGCCACCCGAATGCTCAAGCGCCTGCACCGCATTTTGTAAAATGTTCAGCACAGCTTGCTGCATTTGGTCAGGATCCATCTCGATATCGGGAATGGATGGATCGTAATCCCGTTTGAGCTGGATGTTAGCGGGCAGCGCCATTTCAACTAACTTATAGACCTTTTGCACCACTTGATGGATGTTGTGCAGACTGTGCTGTGTCGGTCTTTGCGGGCCGAGCAGACGGTCCACTAAATTACGCAGTCGATCGGCCTGCTCTATGATGAGCGTAGTGAATTCCTTTAGCGCCGGATCATCCAGCTCCCGCGATAATAGCTGCGCCGCACCGCGAAGGCCGCCTAAAGGATTCTTGATTTCATGGGCTAAGTTGCGCACTAAAAACTGTGCCGCTTGCTGCTGTGCATCTTGACTCAGTTGCTGATGAATGCGTCTTTGTTGGTCAACTTGGCGCAGTTCGAGCAGGCTGAGTTCAGCCTCATCATCGAGGGGAATAAGGGTTAAATCAACGGTATGATGTTGGCCATCGAGCGTGACTAGTGCTGCCGTATTGACCGTTAAGCCTTGGCCGGCTGTTACTGCATCCATTAATAGCTTGGCGTCGACACCGAGGATTTGATAATGATCAGGCAAAGTTTGTTCTACGAGTCTATGGCTACCAACACCTAATAATTGCTCTGCTGCTGCGTTGGCATAACAAGGCTTGAGATCCTTATCTATGACAAGTACAGCGGTAACTAAATGATTGAGCAGTGTCTCTTTATCCATCGACCGTTCCTAGAAATAGGGTTGCACCACTATGGTGCACCAATCTGGTGCAAGCTGCAACTTGTCTTCATCAAACGGTTCAGTCAGGAGGAGTTAATCTAACTTCATGTATTTAAAGTTTTTATACTAACTTTTACTATACAAATAGTGACATTAACGCTTAGCTGCTTGATGAAGAAATATCTTTCTTGGTGAACTTGATGCAAAGACTTTGCCGTTTTGAGTCAAAGCGTCAACGACTAAGGTATGTTCACCTCTGTCGATGTTTTTGAGTTTGAAGGTACCGCCAATTTGTGGCTGACCTATGGGGTTGCCATCGAGCTTGAGGGCCATCAAATACTGACTTTTTAGCTCTGGGGTGATAGTCGCAACGACGTCGAAATCGCCATTGTTATCTCTGACGGTTTCCTCTTCGGTCGGAGAGGTAATATTGACTTGATATTGAATAGATTCAATTGCTTGATTTGAGCTGTTTAAGTCTGTTTTGGGCAGAGGAAGGGCAATTTGATTTAAGGTCTTATCTTTTAGCTCAACGACTTGGGCATTTGGCTGCGGCTCATCGGAGTAATGGACTTTGCCATCTTTATCGACCCATTTATAAACAGTCGCTTGCGCTAACATGCTAAATAGCACTAAGCCGATGAGTGTGAGTGAACGCATGCTAAAGTCCCTGTAGCCTTGAGATAGAGTTAATCAAGATTAGTCTCTTTTACATCAAAAATCATGGTGTTTGTTGCGCTAAGTGGTTAAGGATGTCACCACAGAGAAGGTATAAAGTCGACAGAAAATGGGGAGGCAGAAACAGGGGTTAGTTAAAGTGGGTTAAGCTCGGGCACTAACATGTGCCCGAATTCGATCCATCAATTACAGGCTTGCATCGAGTTGTTTCTCGATCTCACTCGCTTTGACCCAAGCGGCATGTTGGGATAATTGAGTGGCATAGCGTTCAATGTGTTCAAATTTCGCGAGATCGCCACTGTTCGCCAGTAGCTCTACGACGAAGGACATCATGATATCCGCACCCGTGAGCTTGTCTGCAACAAGATAGGTTTTATCGGCCAACATATCATTGAAGTAATGGCTTATCTTACTGACTTCTATCGCCGCATAACCTTCAAGGAAATTGGTTTTACAACCGTCCTTTTGCACGAACATACGCAGTAACAAAGGCAGCATGGCTGAGCTTTCGGCAAAGTGTAGCCATTGCAGATAACTGACATAGTCTGGGCTGTCTCTGGCGGGGGCAAAGGTATCCGCCGCATATTTTTCAATCAGATATTCGGTGATCGCCCCCGATTCTGCTATCACTTGACCGTCCATTTCGATAACGGGTGATTTGCCTAACGGATGAATTTGCTTAAGTTCGGGTGGCGCGAGAAAAGTCTGGCTATCACGTTGATAACTCTTAATTTCATAGGGTTGACCGAGCTCCTCTAGCAACCAGATGATGCGTTTAGAGCGTGATTTATTGAGATGGTGCAAGGTGATCATGGGCTTTCCTTTGGACAGTGAGAGTACATTTTGGCTGTCGCACTATTATGGTGCGACAGCTCTTTTTAACGTATTTAGCACACTTGTGCGCCTGTCTTTGTTCATTTCAAGCTGAGCGTCGCGTATTTATCGCTTAGCCTCTCGCATTCAATTGCGCAACTATGGTTTCGGCTACGGCTTCGGATGATCCCGGATTTTGGCCTGTGATCAAATGGCCATCTGCGACGACAAAGCTTGTCCAGTCATCACCTTTGACATAATTGCCACCATTTTTCTGCAGCATGTCTTCAACCAAAAATGGCACGATATGAGTGAGTTGCACGGCTTCTTCTTCAGAGTTGCTGAAACCGGTAACACGCTTGCCGCTGACCAATGGCTTACCATCACTGGTTTTAGGGTGCTGCAATGCAGCAGGCGCATGACATACGAGCCCTAGGGGTTTATTGGCTTGATAAAACTGTTCAATTAAGGCGATAGAATGTTTATCTTCGGCAAGATCCCACAGTGGACCGTGGCCGCCCGGATAGAAAACCGCATCATAATCGGCTGCATTGATTTCACTTAAGCGAGTGGTATTTGCTAGCAGTGCTTGAGCCTCAGGATCTTTGCTAAAGCGCGCAGTGGCTGCGGTCTGAAAGTCTGGCTCATCACTTTTAGGGTCCAACGGTGGTTGACCGCCCAGTGGTGAGGCTAAGGTAATGTCAAAACCTTTATCTTTAAAAACATAAAAAGGTGAGGCGAATTCCTCTAGCCAAAAGCCGGTTTTTAAACCGGTATCACCGAGTTTATCATGCGACGTGAGTACCATTAATATATTCATTTTCATACCTTTACCTTAGTTGCTCACATCAATCTGTGTGAGCTTTGGGTTTAGTTCATTTGACGTTATAGGGCTAAGGTCAAAATGTCACGGCTCATGGCTGGGTCAATATTGCCATGTTCGCCTAGTGCCACCATGCCGTGCAGTTCAAGCTGTTTCACTACAGCATCAACGTGGCTGGCATCGAGATCATAGGCAGATAAATGTGTTGGTATGCCCATGGCTTCGAAGAAAGCCTTGGTTTTTGCGATAGCGGCATCGATGCGTTCGTCATCTCTACCTGTGTTGATGTGCCACACACGGTCGGCGTACTGGAGTAGCTTTTCGCGTTTAGCCTCTTTTGTACATTGCAACAGGGCCGGCAGTACGATTGCCAATGTGCGCGCATGGTCGATATCGTAAAGTGCAGTTAGTTCATGGCCAATCATATGGGTTGCCCAGTCGTGAGGAACACCGACGCCAATCGTGCCGTTGAGTGCCATAGTGGCAACCCACATTAAGTTAGCGCGAATGTCGTAATCTTCTGGTTGAACTAGCACTTGTGGACCAAGCTCAATCAAGGTTTGTAAAAGACCTTCGGCAAATCTGTCCTGCACGGCGGCGTTAACGGGGTAAGTGAGGTATTGCTCTGTGATATGTACAAAAGCATCGACCACACCGTTGGCCACTTGGCGTTCTGGCAGGGTGAAAGTTTTTGTTGGATCGAGTATGGAGAATTGTGGGTAAACCAAATCATTACGGAATGGCAGCTTAGCTTGCAGTGATTTGCGGGTCACTACGCTGGCATTGTTCATTTCGGAACCGGTAGCAGGTAAGGTTAACACTGAGCCAAAAGGCATAGCTTGAGTCACATTGGCGCCCCAGCTAGTGAGAATGTCCCAAGGTTCACCTTCGAATACCGCTGCAGCGGCAACAAATTTAGTGCCATCGATAACCGAACCACCGCCAACCGCGAGGAGGAAGTCGATATTCTGCTCACGCACTTGGGCGACGGCTTTCATTAAGGTTTCATAGGTTGGGTTTGGCTCAATGCCATCGAACTCGACAACGAAACGATTACCCAATGATTGTTTAACTTCGTCTAACGTGCCTGTTTTTCTAGCACTGCTGCCGCCAAAGAGGATCATCACTTTAGCATCGCTCGGTACTAGAGAATCAATTTCGGCGATAGTGTCTTTACCAAAACGGATGCGGGTCGGGTTGTAATAGTTAAAATTTAGCATGGATGATGTTATTCCTATTATTACTTTAAATGAGCAGCGTTAATTGAGCTGCATTAATTAATCGCCTGTTAAATTAGTAGACCAGTCGTCTAATTTTGGGGCGTGAAAATGTATTATTTAAAAAATCTTTGGCTGATCGATATCAGCAAATATTAGTTTTAAGTCGGTTTAGATTAAGGAACCGTTTTGGGTGTTAAAATGGCTTCAGTCGTTACTATTGCACGTTCGAGTGCCGCAGGGCTGTGGCCCAACTTGTTCATTAAGCTGGCGCCTAACCACATGTGATACAACATTTCTGCGGTCGATTGCGGATCTTGCTCGGCGATTGATCTATCGGTTATGCCCACTTGAACACAAGTCGTTAACCTCTCTATGATGCCGGCGGAGCCTTTAAGTAAGGCAACACGCATGGCTTCCGATAAATCGGCCACTTCGGCGCTGAGTTTCACGACCAGACACTTTTGATCTACGCAGCCATCGGCTTGTACGTGCAACCATTGTTGCCAGTATTGCATCAAGCGTTGATGGCCTGTCAGTGTTGAGTCATTGAATAATGCGTCTAAATCTAATTGATATTTTTCAAAATAATCAGTAATAAGCGCTTCGCCAAATTGTTCTTTGGATTTGAAGTAGTGATAAAACGAGCCTTTTGGCACTTCGGCCGCCTGCAGCAGTAGGGATAAGCCGACGCTGGAGAAGCCTTTGCGTACGATCAGCTTGTAGCCGATGTCGAGAATGTGCTGGCGAGTGGATTGAGTTTCAATTTTCATGGGGTTTAGGATAAATCAAATTAGACCGGTCGTCTAGTGTTGTTTTTATCGGCGATTTCAATACATTCGATTTAGTATGCTTTGCATTGTAAGTTTTACGCTGCCTTGAGCCAGGTTAATAAAATTGCCAAATTGATAAATGTCAGACGGATAAGGCATTCTGATGGTGAAATGGTCGGGTGGACAACATACTCACAGTGCTGAGATAAACCGTCACTGTGAGCGTTCGATTAACGATTGATATGAAATATTAATCGCACTGTCACTTAATCGAGATGACTAGAGATAGCTACAGCAATATTCGGCAATGGCAGTATTGCGGATTTTGAAGCTAACATTCGCAGCAAGCTCAAATTGAGTGCCTTCGCTAAACTCCTGCCATACGGAGCTCTCAGGTAACAACACTTCAAACCGGCCACTGGTGACTTCCATTATTTCGCCTTGGGAGGTTGAGAACTCATATTCCCCTGGTAATACAACACCTAAGGTTTGCTTGCTGCCATCGGCAAAAAATACGCTACGGCTAGCCACTTTGCCATCAAAGTAGATGTTGGCTTTTTTAGATACTGACACTTGCTCGAGTAAACTCATTATTAATCCTCTATAAATTGGCTTGGGATGAATTTATATGCATATTTAATAAATTTCAATGCATCATTTGTCGCATGGATGTGCGCATTCAATATAAGTTGATGCTAACGTTCGGTTTATCGCTTGTTTTCTACTATATCATTTTGTGTGAAATGGTCGGTATGGTGTGGCTGTCATTTAAAGTTATTAATCATTTTTCTACTTAAAAATAATGAGTTGTCGGCATTTTAGTGAACTTTTGATGAAAATAGTCGGCACCGCTTTGTTTAGCTGAGATTCTTCTCCTATAGTTTTAAGGCAGGTTTGATTCTGCAAAGATTGAAGGAATGGAATTCGACGCGCGACAAGGAGTCTCACCATGGGTTTTACTCGTAAAATTCAGCTTATCAGTTTATTGATTGTCCTATTACCCCTCATATTTGCCACCGCAATAGTGACTTACATTGCTCGCGATGAATTGTTTGCCGAGGCTCAGTCTCGTTTAGTGGCTGTGCGTGAGATCAAGCAACGGCAGATTGTTGGCATGTTTCAGGACTTTTCCGATAACCTGCAGGCCGTCAGCGCCGTAATTGCCAGCCAAAAAAGCCTCGATACTCTTACTGACATAGATCAAACCTTGCAGTCATTAAATAAATCCCTCGGTTTTTATGACCTATTTATTATTAGTGACGATGGCACCGTTTTATATACAGTGGCGAAGGAGTCTGATTTCGGCACCAATTTGCGTACTGGACCCTTCCATGATTCGGGATTAGCACAGTTATTCAATAAGGCATTGGGATCGGCGGGCACAGTATTACTACAAGATTTTTCCGCATACGCGCCTTCAAATGGTCAACCTGCGGCATTTATTGGCCAGTCGATTCAGTTCAATCAGCAAAGATTGGTGGTGGCGGCTCAAGTATCAATCGATCGCATCAACAGAGTTATGCAAATTCGTGAGGGTATGGGGCAAAGTGGTGAAACTTATCTCATTGGCCCAAATAATCGTATGCGTTCTGATTCTTTTCTCGATCCCATTAATCGAACTGTTACGGCTTCGTTTGCGGGAACGGTAGCTCAGAATGGTGTTGATACGCTGGCGGTAAAGGAGGCGCTGGCTGGTAAATCGGGGGTGATGCAAGTGAATGACTATAACAATAATCCCGTTTTATCCGCTTATTCTCCTGTCGTTGAGCTCGGTTTACGTTGGGGTTTGATGGCTGAAATTGATGTGAGTGAAATTGCTGCTCCCGCCTACCGTATGATGTTTATCGGCTTATCTGTTTGTGTAGCAGCCTTAGTGTTGGCATTCGCTGCCGCTAAGTTAGTTACTGGGTTTGTATTAAAGCCGCTCGGCGGTGAGCCTGAGGACATGTGTAACTTGACCAGTATGATCGCCTCTGGCGATTTAACTCATAATTTACCGCATGTTCAAACGGATAATCACCTGATGAGTTGGTTGGCGCGGATGCAAACTAAGCTCAAAGAAATCATCAGTCAGCTGGTGGGCGTTGGGCATGAACTTGAATCTGCCGCCGAACAAAACTCTGCCGCCATGACACAAGCCGATTGCAGTATTCAGATGCAGGCCAAAGAAACCGATATGTTGGCTACTGCAGTTGAAGAAATGAGTTATGCCGCAGCTGAAATCAGCACGAATACGATGAGATCCTCCGATGAAGTGTCCGCCTGTACCCATTCGAGTGAAATTCTTTCGCAAAACTTGGCCAGTACTCGTAAAAGCTTAAAAGTGACCTTGAGTAGTTTTGCAACTATTCATCAACAGGTGGGCAGTCTTGAGGCGGATAGTCAGAAAATCGGCTCAGTATTGGCGGTGATAAATGCGATTGCGGAACAAACTAATCTCTTGTCTCTTAATGCGGCGATTGAAGCAGCGAGAGCTGGCGAGCATGGTCGTGGATTTGCTGTGGTTGCCGATGAGGTGCGTCAGTTAGCAGTGAAGGTTCAATTAGCAACTCAGGATATTGGGCAAGTGTTAAAAGGTATTCAGCAACAGTCAGGTGTGCTGGCGTTGCATAGTGTGACTTGTTCCACTGAAGCCTCTAAAACCGCAGAAGATGCGGATGGAATGCAGACCGCGGTGGATGATATTGCTTTGCGCTTAGAAACCTTAAAGGCATTAATGATTCAAACTGCAACCGCTGCGGAAGAACAAACAACGGTTTCGGCGACGATTGCGCAGGGGATTGCTGGCTTAAGCGTGGCGGCGGAGGAAAATAGTGCTGCTATCAGCCAAGTGGCAGCGAGTACGCGGAGTCTGTTGGGGTTAGCGAATCAGCTTGGTTTAACAACGGCACAGTTTAAGGTGTAGATATTTTTCGCTGCATTTACAGTGTTCTCACCTTAGTTGGTGCTGTAAATGTGACTGAGCTGGATGTTACACATCCGCCAGAAATGGATTTCTGGCGGATATTTTTATCAGGACTTCAGTTGGTTATCCCATAAGTGAGCATTAACGTTTACGCCAAATTGTCATTTCTGAGATGGAATGTTGGAATTTACGTTTAGTCTCGCGGATCACGAAGGGGATTTCCTTCACTGCGACCAGCTCAAATTGGCCGATCAAGGTTTCGGTCAAACCATCTAAGGTGGTGAAGTTCTCTCCTTTGACTTTAACGCCACCTAACCATTTATCCTTGGGCGTATAATCTTCAAGCCAAGTGTATGGCGAGGCAATCACAAGGTATCCACCTTGATTAATCCGCTGGGCAATACTGGTTAAAAAGTGTTTAGGCTCGTTCAACCTGTCGATAAGATTTGAGGCATAAACCAAATCATAACCTGTGTAGATGGGCTTTAAATTACAGGCATCACCTTGCATAAAGTTGACCTTTTTCGCCTCAAGCTCATATCCCAGTTTCGCGAGACTCGCACTCTTAAATTCCTGTAAGTCGCCTTCGGTACGTATGGTGTAACGTTTTTCACCTTGTTCTGTCAGCGCATAGGCCTGTTGAATAAAGCGCACCGAGAAGTCGATACCATCAACATGATCAAACACTTTTGCCAGTTCGAAACTCGCGCGACCAACGGAGCAGCCGATATCGAGGGCTTTAGCTGTATGAGTCAATTGAATTTCACTCAGCGCTTGCTGCACACCATTGACGCAGAAGTTAGTAACCCCGAAATATTCGGCGCCATAGTGGAATTCAAGGTATTGGGAAATCAGTTCATCCGTTTCGTACACATTAACCTCGGCCATTTGAGCTGGATTTTGGGTGGATTCCACATAGCGAAAGCCCGCGTGTTGATAAAAATGTCGACGAAACGCATAGCGTGATGAAGCTATTGCCTCATTACCCGTAGAGATCCACGAGCCGCCTTTGATGAGATTATGTTTGCCATCGAAGGTTGGGGTGGAGAAATCATCGTAAAGTGGGTGTACGGCGAAGCCGTCAAAACCGTCGATTGCGCTTTCTGTCCATTGCCAAACATTACCGACAATATCGAAAAAGCCATTATGTTCGAAGCGATTCACTGGGCAAGAAGAGGCGTAATAAGCCAAAGCAATATTGCCCGGCACTTCGTGCCAATCGGGTGCATCGGCGGGCACATTCGCGCGTAAGATGTACCACTCAGCTTCAGTTAATAGACGTATATTGCTTTGCTTTTGTTCGGCTTTCCAATTGCAGAAAGCCTTAGCTTCGAGCTGATTCACTTCAACAGGCCAGTTTAATGGCAGCGGGATTTCTTCCGCTAAGTTACGTTGCCACCATTTATCTTGTCTTAAGCGCCAAAAACGCGGCATTTGTGCTTGGGTATAGGCAAGCCAAGCTTGGCCTTCTTCATTCCAAAATTGGGGTGAGCGATAGCCGCCAGCTTCGACGAATGCGAGATACTCTTGATTCGAGACTAAGAATTTAGCCGCCTTAAAGTCGTTAACGTTAAATATTTTATGGCCGTATTCATTGTCCCAACCGTAGGTTTGGTCTTGTTCAGTTTTGCCTAAGGTCACTTTTTGCCCTTTTACAGCCAATAAACTGTTGGTCTCGGCAGGGGCGGTGTCTTGGCACGCAGGCCAGAGGTGGTTGGGCGCGACATATTCCAGCGGCAGTTGGCGGATGATCACCGATGAGGTTTCTAAATGAATACGCTCATGTTCAATGCCCATCAAAATGATCCAAGCTGGACTATTTTGAGTGATTGGTAACGCTAGAGGCATTTCATCGATAACACGATTGACGACAGCATTAACTTGTTGGCGATAGCTTCGCACCTCTGCCACATCCGGCCACGGATAATGTTGTTCGTTCAAATCATCCCAAGACATCTCATCGACACCAATGGCGAACATGGATTCGAAGTTGTCGTTTACCCGTTCATCGAGAAATTTACCGAGTTTGAGTTTGTTGATATAGAAAGTGGCCGTATGGCCAAAGTAAAAGATTAACGGATGGCGCAGCGGCTCGGCTTTGAGGTAATAGGCGCTATCTTCTTGGATCAAATCATACAGAGACTCGTATAAAGCCCATGTCTGATTAAAGTATTGCTTAAGCTCTTGACGCTTTCCGGCCTCAGTTTCACCAATGAGCTTAAGGGTTTGAGGGGGTTGCGTTATGGGCTTATCCATAGACAAGTAAACTCCGTATTTATCGGCCTGCGGTGCAAGCATGGGAAGATTAATCTATCGTGTGTGACTCTATACGCGATTACTGAGCTCAGGATCACTTTGTCAGCTTAATGTGTCGGTTTGAGGCAAAGTGTTTTACAAACTAACAGAAAGGCCAATTGAGTCCAACATCAGTGCTGGAGCTTAAAGTATCTCAGGTATGACCCTTTGGTTTGGGATTATCTTACAAAGAAAGTGATGCGCTCAATTTAGTGATGCTACTCCTTACAGGGATTAAAATTATTTTATCCCTGAAGAGTATTTTCTCTGTCGGGGTTAAGGCAGAATGATCCCGTCCGTAAAATTATTATGCAGGATATAACGGGATGACAATTAACGCATTATGGATACCCGCCTGGTATGAGCTTGATCCGTCGATCGTAGTGGGTGTGACTGAGGAGTTTGTTTTTCACAAGACTGCCGCAAACGAGGCGTTAAAGTTTTACAGCGGTGCAAAGGAAAACGATGCCGTTAAGGCAACCGGAACTATTTCGGCCATTAAGCACAATGTCTTGGGGGACATTGAAAGTGTCGATGCGCAGGGGCTCGATTATACGCTTGTGTTGCAAGATGGACGGCGTTTGTTAGTCAACGCAGAGGAAAACCCTGGCTTGGTTTATGAGTGGGTTGATGACAGTTGGCAGCCTTCAGATATGGTCATTACAGATTGGACATTAGCAGTACAATTTGCGTCTTTATCACCATTGACGCCAATAAAGTAATTGAAGGTTTATCGTGAGTAACTAGATGGCAAAGTGCAGTTAGCGCTCGGGATCCGAGGTTGACTGCACTTTTACTTGTTCAGCAAGTTGTTGGTATTCTTGTTTGATTTCTGCAATATAAACATCGTGAAAATTCAATTCATTAAATTCTTCTATACAGAGCTGATAACGGCGTAGCTGCTCAGATTTTTCTTCGGCGGTATCCCATATTTCCATTAGCATAGCGTTTGATTCCATTCATAAATTTAATATATGTATCCTGCATGCATTTTAACTATGTCTACTGATAATTAATCGAGTCGGCTTCAAAATGGTTACGCTTCATTTTGTCCTGAGACGTTATCTTTTCTATAAATCGATTTTAAACAAAGTGTTAGAGTTAACAGCTATGTTATACCGTATGGGTGTATAACTGTTTTCCTCGTCTTCTTCGGGACAAATGCTTACATCAAGGCGCTGCCATATCCTTATAGTGTTTCTATCTCGATGATTGGATTGTGCCTGTGAGCATTTTGCTCTAGATTGATATTTCTTTGTTTTTATCTTCTGGCCTTGATGCTTTTTTGCCCTTTGGAGCCTTGTAATGGCTAATATTCTGTTAGTTGCCAATCTCAACTGTGATCGGATCTTACTGCTTGATAAACCTTTAAAAACAGGTGGACGTTTCCATTATCAAGATGGCGGCCAAAGGCTCGGCGGCGGTGGGGCAAATACCGGATTAGGTTTAGTCTGGGCTGGGCATAGCGTCGCGCTGGTGAGTCAAGTGGGCCGTGATGACATGGGGGATTGGCTCATTGCAGAAGCCAGTACGCAAGGGCTCGATTGTCGCTTAGTGCAGCGCCGCACCGGCAATACATGCGAAATGCTGCTTGTAATGACGCCAGACGGCGAGCGCACCATTATTCGGCCACAAAGACCCATATTTGAATTATCTGTACCGCCGAAATGGCAGCCATGGGACGCGTTGTATTTTAATACTTCCGCTGAAGGCTCTGTCAGCTGGGCAAAAACAGCTTTAGAACATTGTCTTGTGGTCGCGCAATTAGCCAAGGACGACAGACAGAGACCTTGTCATATTTTATTGGCCTCCATGAGTGATATTCAGGGGCGTTGTGATGGCGCATCTTGGGAATATGGCAAAAGCATTGGTGGCGATTGTCTGCGTTACTTTATTGTCACCGATGGTATCAATGGGGCTAAGGTTTACACGCATGATCAAGTGCAGCATGTTGCTGCTATCCCTGCCACAGTTGTTGATACCACAGGCGCGGGTGATGCCTATGCGGCAGGGTTGATCCACAGTCTCTGCATCGGCCAGTCGATTACTGAGGCCATGGCAGAAGGGGCGATTTGGGCGGCATTTGCGGTGGCAACTGATAGTTCTATTCCGGGTGAGGCACTAAAACAGTATTTAGAGGCGAAGCAAATCGCATGAAAATCTGCGGGCGACCAGTTTGAGTCATCTTTTTGTCATACGTCCTTGCTAGAGTATGTCTTGTGGCGCATAGCTTGTCCCTTAACGTTTTCTTGTACTTTTCTCCCATTTATTGGTTAGTATGTTTTTTGCCTCGTTTCCCCAACGAGGCATTTTTTTGCTCAAAATAAAGTTATTCCATCGTAGAACGCCAATACGACAGAAATCTTGTGCGGCCATGGCACAATTGCGTTAACATTTATTCAACTAAAATAGTTATCGTTAAATTAAAATAATAAGCCACTCAAGGTGTTCTGTAGTCTTTGGAGTTGAGAATGGGCAATAACGCTTGGAATGATAAAAATAAATTTATTTGGCTTCTGTCTGTTTTGCTTTTGGTCGCCTTTTTAGTGACCAGCGGTATCAGTTACAAAGTGGCTCATGATTCACTGAGCCAGCAAATAGAGAGCAATACCTTACCGCTCACAAGTGACAATATTTATTCAGAAATTCAACAGGATTTGTTACGACCCATCTTTATTTCATCCTTGATGGCGCAGGATACCTTTGTTCGGGATTGGACCTTAAGTCATGAGCAAGAGCCCGAAAAACTCATTCGTTACCTTAAGGAAATCCAAGAAAAATACGGTACTGTCACTAGCTTTTTTGTGTCTGAGAAAAGTCGAAATTATTACCATTCCACGGGCATTTTAAAACAAATCCAAGATGTAGAGCCTGACGATGCTTGGTATTTTCGAGTGCGTTCTTTACCTGAATCTGAACATTATGAGGTCAATATTGATGCCGATACGGCAGACCGCAGTAAGACAACCGTATTTGTTAACTATAAAGTTTTTGATTTTGAAGGAAAATTCATTGGTGTTACCGGTGTGGGGTTGGCGGTTGAAAAGGTTAAAGCCTTAATTGAGTTATATCAAAAGCGTTATAACCGCCGAGTGTTCTTTACCGACCGGCAAGGTAATGTCACTTTGCATGGCGATCAATATGACGGTACGGATTCGCTGCAAACGAACGTAGGGCTTGATAATTTGGCTACGCGTATTTTAACCAGCCCAAGTGCCGCCTTCAGCTATCAGAAAAACGGGAAAACGGTTTATCTCAATAGTCGCTTAGTTCCTGAGTTTAAGTGGTATTTAATTGTTGAGCAGGAGGATGCGCCACAAGAGCGGGAACTGTTAAATACGTTTTGGGGTAATTTGGCGTTAAGCCTAATGGTGACTCTAGGTATTTTATTCATCTCAAACATGACCTTAGGTCGTTATCAGCGCAAACTAGAAATTATGGCGTCTACCGATAAGCTCACCGGCGCCGCTAACCGTCAGGTGTTTGATGAGTACTTTAGGCAGGCGTTAGATAAAGCTAAGCTGACACAATCGCCGATTTCAATACTCTTGTTGGATATCGACCACTTTAAAAAAGTGAACGACAGTTATGGGCATGGGATTGGTGACTTAGTATTAAAAACCATGACTAATATGCTGCGTGGTTTACTACAACAACAGGATATTTTATGTCGCTGGGGCGGTGAGGAGTTTTTAATTTTACTCCCTGAGATGGATTTATCCCGAGCGGCAGAACTGGCAGAACAGATCCGTGACCTCATTTCCCAGCGGAAAATTAAAGTGAATGGATTACACATTTCTATTACTGCCAGTATTGGTGTTGCTGAGCATCAAGTGCAAGAGCCCGCGGAGGACCTTATCAAACGTGCCGATCTGGCCTTGTATCAGGCAAAAGAAGCGGGCCGAAATCAAGTGGTGTTAAATCATTCATAGACTCTACTCGGTTCTTCTTGGCAGCAATGTTTAGCCTACCTTTGTGGGTTATGGCGCGGGTTGATTGTGTTATTGGCGTATCGCGGTTTACACTCTGACAGTAATGCGCGATAGGTCATTGATTTGGAGTTGCAGATGTCAAAGTTGTTGATTAATAAGTTGTCTGGATTGTACTTAGGAACCCATCTTCAAGAGATGTCCGGTGTTGCTACGGGGATTGATGGTAAGCAAGCGGCTCAACAACTGTTAGTGCATATCGACCATGTTGAAGGGGACGCGCAGGCCGATCCAAAACACCATGGCGGCCTTGATCGCGTGCTACATCATTTCCCCCGCGAGCACTACGGCCAATATCGTCGTTGGGACTTAATCACCCAGCTCGAAGATGCGCCCAGCATGGGAGAGAACATTAGCACAGTTGGACTGAACGAAACTCAAGTCAATATTGGCGATATCTTGCAAATTGGCGCAGTAAAAGTGCAAGTGACTCAGCCGCGTTCACCTTGTTTTAAATTGAATCTGCAATTTGGTCACAGAGAATTCGCCCTCGCCATGCAGCAAAGCCAATTATGTGGTTGGTTTTATAGAATCTTAACCCCAGGGATTATTCAGTTAAACGATAAGATTGAATTAGTTGAGCGTCGTACTGATATCAGTGTTGCCGAGGCCATGTCACTCTATTTCTCGCCAACGTTTAATGCCAGTGCCTATGATCGTTTAGCTTCCTGCGAGGGATTAGCGCTGAGTTGGGTTAATAGCCTACAACGCCGCTTAGCATTACAGACAGTAGAAGATTGGCAAATGCGTTTATATGGGCCGAGTGGAAAATAAGGCTTTATATTCAAAATGATAAAACAGGGATGACCTATGATTGAACCCGTTACAAAAAGTGATAAAGATTTTGGCTTACTGGTATACGCCTCAAGTTTTATTGGATACTTAGTGCCGTTGGGCTCTATTCTTGGTCCTTTGATCATTTGGCTGATGAAGCGTGAAGAGTCCGCATTTGTCGATCAATGTGGCCGTAGTTGTTTGAACTTTAAATTGAGCCTGTTGATTTATGTGATCATCAGTGGCGTATTAGCTTTGGTCGGAATAGGTTTCATCTTTTTAGCCATACTCGGCATATTCGATCTGGTGTGTACTGTGCTGGCGATTATTAAGGCCAGCGAAGGTAAAGTGTATCGCTATCCATTAACGATTAAATTTATTGCTATGGATTAATTGTCTCTGCGAGTTAAAGAAAAACGCCTTAGATGGAAACATCTAAGGCGTTTTTTATGGCGTAAGTTTTAAGGTCTTACACCTTAAACTTGGCCACTAAGGTATCTAAGCGGTGTGACAGTTGATTCAAGGCTAAACTCGCCTGTGCCGCCGCTTGTGCAGTATTGGCAGTACGTTGAGTAATGTCATTGATTTCAGTGACGTTACGGTTGATGTCCTCCACAACTGTAGATTGTTCTTCCGTTGCCGCAGCAACTTGGATGTTCATGTCGCTGATAAGACCAATGCGATCGCTAATGCCAATTAACGATTTGCTGGCTTCATCGACGGCTACAACGCCTTCGTGGGAGCGGGTACGACTCTGGGCCATCGCATTAACCGCGCGGCTGGCTTCCGATTGCAGCTTGTCGATCATGCCTTGCACTTCATTGGTCGATGCTGCTGTGCGTGAGGCTAAGTTACGTACTTCATCGGCCACGACAGCAAATCCGCGTCCAGCTTCGCCGGCACGTGCTGCTTCAATGGCCGCGTTAAGTGCTAACAAGTTAGTCTGCTCAGAGATAGCGCGGATCACATCTAAAATACCACCGATGGATTTAGTGTGGGTCGCGAGGGACTCAATCACTTCACCCACTTGGCCAACGTCTTTCGACAATTGGTTAATGGTATCGCGGGCACGGGTTACCACAACTTGGCCGCTGCTGGCTTCAGTATCAGCATCTCTGGCGGCAACCGCAGCTTGGGCGGCATTACTGGCAATTTCGTTAACCGTCGCGCCCATTTCATTAATGGCCGTTACCACCATCATAGTGCGATCTTTCTGCTCGTGGCTGTCTTCTAAGGTTTGCTGTGCCTGATTCGACACATCCTTAGCCGAGAAACCAAGCTGTTCGCTGGTTTGTGCCACTTCGATGACAGATTCCTGTATCTTGCTGATAAAGCTGTTAAATCCCTTGGCGAGTTGCGCAATTTCATCTTCACCATTGACAGGTAGACGTTGGCGTAAGTCACCTTCACCTTCGCCTATGTCGTGGAACATGGCGGCAACTTGTGCAATAGGACGACTCACAGAACCTGCCACCACGATGGCGAGTACAATAAAGCCCGCTGCAATGATTAGCGTCCAGATTAAGATCTGATAAGCCGCTTCGGTTAATAGTGCGAATACTTCGGCCTCTGGCACCTGTGCGACTAAGTACCAATCCATAGATGCGATATAACTACTGGCAACCAGCATGTTTTCGCCATTGATTTTGGTATTGATCAGATTGAAATCACTGCGGTTTAATAATGAGCTTGAACTCGCATCCTTGTATAAGTTGCTTAGGCTGCTCTTACCAATTTGGCTCGTATCTGGGTGGAGTTTTACCTCACCTTTAGCATCCACTAAGTAGACTAAACCAGTTTCTTCAATCTTAAACGAGCTCAGCAAACGCACCATGTCATCGAGTGATTTAGCGAGCCCGACTAAGCCGCGACCATTGGGTTGTTGGTAGTTGATGAAGAGTTTGACTTCGCCGTTGGCCTCAGTAAATACGTTCAACATACGTTCTTGGCCACTGTCTCGGTAACCAAAAAACCAGCCGTCCTGCGCAGGAGTGAGCACGCGCAAAAACCCATCCTGAGTGTAGTAGGCGGCAGTTTGTCTGTCGGCGTAGGAAGCTTGCGCTAGCTTATACTGACGAGTGATGTCTTTGAGTTGTGCTACGACTTGGGTTTCTTGGGCCTGTGGTCTACCGTCTTCGAGCCATTGCAGTAACATGCGGCTACTGGCCAATTGTTCTGCAGCATTCATTAAAGTGGAAATGTCGAGATCGATCTTATTGCGAATTTGCATCATTAAGCTCGGTAATTCCGAACCTAACATCCTTTGTTGTACGACATTTTTCGCGCTACGTTGGCTTAATACGCCGACGAGTATGGTCGACAACAGTACTGCAAATGTCACTGTTAACAGAATTTTCTGCTTAATGGTGAGGTTATTAAATATCATAAATATCAATATGCCTGTGTTGGACTATTTTGAGTTATCGGTCAACGCACTCTTGTACGGTAAAAGATTATCGGACAGAAATGTTAAAAGTTAACCTTAGTCTAGGCCGGTTGCCGAATAAAACAGCGTATAGAACACTTATTTGGCCTAACCTGTTGGTCTTGCTGTAGATCTAATTATGTAGAGTATAGATGGAAATGAGATGGTGATTGAAAACGAACTCTTTTTTGTGTGGCAATTGTGGCCAATGTCGCGAGTAAGGGCAAGCAAAAAAAGTGAACTATTCGTGTAAAAGGTGAAAAAAAGGCGCTCCATTGAGCGCCATTATTTACATTTATCATCCAAATGTTACATGTTGGGGTAGTTTGGACCACCACCGCCTTCCGGTGTAACCCAAGTGATGTTTTGGCTCGGATCTTTAATGTCGCAGGTTTTGCAATGAATGCAGTTTTGCGCATTGATTACAAACTTGGGTTGACCCGCCTCTTCGACGATTTCATACACGCCGGCTGGGCAGTAACGCTGTGCTGGCTCATTAAACTGAGTCAAGTTAATGCCCAGTGGAATGCTGCTGTCCTTGAGACGTAAATGGCAGGGTTGATCTTCCTCATGATAAGTGCTCGACAGATACACTGAGGACAGTTTATCAAAGCTAAGCTTGCCATCGGGTTTTGGATAATCAATCTTGCTGTAAGCGCTCACAGGTGCCATTTGCGCATAGTCTGGGTGCTCATCACGCAGTGTGATAGGGAACTTTCCGCCAAACCAGTTTTGATCTATATAGTTGAATGCGCCGCCTAAATAGGTACCAAATTTGTGCATTGCTGGACCAAAGTTGCGGGATTTATGCAATTCTTCGTATAGCCAGCTTTCTTCAAGGTGGGTTTGGTAACAGTCGAGATCTTTACCGCCTTCAACCCCTGCCATCATGGCTTTACCTAAGGTTTCTGCTGCAACAATCCCGCTCTTCATCGCAGTGTGAGTGCCTTTGATTTTAGCAAAGTTCAACGTACCCGCGTTGCAGCCTATGATAAGCCCACCAGGAAAACTCATCTTAGGTAGTGAGTTTAAGCCGCCTTTAGTAATCGCGCGGGCGCCATAACTAAGGCGTTCGCCACCCGTTAAATACTTAGCAATCACAGGGTGGGTTTTATAGCGCTGGAATTCGTCAAATGGGCTCAGATGCGGATTTTTGTAGTTCAGATCAATAATAAGGCCGACCGCAATTTGGTTATCTTCCATGTGATAAAGGAAGCCGCCACCCGATGCGCCCTCGGTTAATGGCCAGCCACCTGTGTGAACGACTTTGCCTTGTTCGTGTTGCTCGGCGGGGACTTTCCAAATTTCTTTGAAGCCTAAACCGTAATGCTGTGGTGTTTTACCATTATCTAAATGGTATTTTTCGATAAGTTGCTTGCCTAAGTGGCCGCGGCAACCCTCGGAGAAAACGGTATATTTAGCATGCAACTCCATGCCTGGCATAAAGCTGTCTTTGGGTTCGCCATCGGCACCCACTCCCATATCGCCAATCAAAATACCTTTAACGCTGTTATCGGCGTTAAATAGCAGTTCACTGGCGGCAAAGCCGGGGAATATTTCGACACCGAGTTCTTCTGCGCGATTGGCAAGCCAGCGGGACAGATTACCGACGCTGATAATAAAATTGCCGTCGTTGTGCATGGTTTTTGGCACAAAAGCATTAGGCATGACTCGGCCGTCGGTGGCTGAGCTGAGTAGGTAGATTTCGTCGTGGGTGACAGCGGTTTTTATTGGGGCACCTTTTTCGCGCCAGTCGCTGAATAGCTCGTCTAGCACTTTTGTCTCGAACACTGCGCCTGACAGAATATGCGCGCCCACTTCTGAGCCTTTTTCTACCACACAGACGGTAATTTCTTTACCTGAATCCTGTGATATTTGCATTAATCGACATGCCGTGGCCAAGCCAGCTGGACCAGCACCGACGATAACAACATCGAATTCCATTGATTCGCGTTCCATCAGTTCACCTCTTCCTTCACGTTTCCCCGATTTTTATCGAGTGTTGTAGTTTGTAAACGGGCGTTTTATTGCTTGCACCACCTTACCTGAAAATAAGATAAGGTCACAGTGGATTAAGCTGCTGTTTAGTCTAATTCAATACAAATCTTTAGGTGAGGACTGTCACAGATTATTCACGCTAGCGTGATCTAGGTTAATAAATACCTGTTTAGGGGTATAGCTAGTGAGTACTTTCGGCCTATAATCACCGACGACGGTTCTCCGAGCTTGCCTGCCTAAGTCGAAAGATATGGAGGTGTAGCCGTGGTAATAATGCCACCGGGGTGGGATAAGAAATGCTCTCACCTCCCACACTTGGAAAGGTGATCATGTCTCAATTACAAGACAGCTTTGGTCGGAAATTTCACTATTTACGGATGTCAGTCACTGACGTTTGTAACTTCAAATGCAGTTACTGCCTTCCTGATGGTTATCATCCTGAAGGTAAACCAAAATTCTTATCTCTCAATGAGATAGAAAACTTAGTCTCCGCATTTAGCCAAGTCGGCACCCAAAAAATCCGCATTACAGGCGGTGAACCTACCCTGCGTAAAGACTTTACCGACATCATTCGTGTCGTCGCTGATAACCCGCGCATTCATACTATTGCGACGACCACTAATGGATATCGACTCGAAAAGCATGCCAAAGAATGGTTCGATGCTGGCTTGCGTCGTATCAATGTGTCCGTGGATAGTTTAGATCCCAAAATGTTTTACCAGATCACCGGCGAAAATAAGTTTGACGAAGTGATGCGGGGGATTGATGCCGCTTTGTCGGCAGGTTTCGAGCGAGTAAAAATCAACGCCGTACTGCTTAAAGGTTTAAACGATAAAGATTTGCCACGTTTTTTACACTGGATTAAACACACGCCAATCGACCTGCGTTTTATCGAGCTGATGGAAACGGGTCTTGGTCGTGAGTATTTTGAAGCCCATCACCTAGCGGGCGCCGACATCAAAGCACAGTTACTGGCAGATGGCTGGCAATTAGATACGCCAAGTGCCTCCGATGGTCCAGCCCAAAATTTCAGCCGCAGCGATTATCAGGGCCGTATCGGCTTGATCATGCCCTATGCCAATAATTTTTGTGCTACCTGTAACCGTTTACGGGTATCTGCTAAGGGTAAATTGCACTTGTGCCTCTTTACGGAATCCGGTGTCGATTTACGTGATCTGCTACAGCATTCTAACCAGCAAGCGGAATTAATTGAGCGTCTGCACGGTCAATTAGCCCAGAAGAAAGAAACCCATTACTTGCATCAAGGCATCACAGGTGTCACTCAGCATCTTGCCTCTATTGGCGGCTAGACCTGATTTTAGGTCTGTTGTCATAGCCAATTTAGCGCGAGTATAAGCACAATTTCCCTTGTACCCTGTTTTGACCTCAATTAAAGGATCGCTCCGATGAGCAATGTATTTACTCATATTAATGCCGATGGCAATGCCCATATGGTCGATGTAACTGAAAAAGCCGTTACCGAGCGCGAAGCCCGTGCAGAAGCTTTTATCGAGATGGCGAGCACGACACTCGAGATGATCATGAGTGGTAGCCACCACAAGGGTGATGTGTTTGCGACCGCGCGTATTGCGGGCATTCAAGCCGCGAAAAAAACCTCAGACCTTATCCCTCTCTGCCATCCGCTGATGCTAACGAAAGTTGAAGTCGATTTAGAGGCACAACCTGAACATAACCGCGTGCGTATTACTAGCCTGTGCAAGTTATCCGGCAAAACGGGCGTAGAGATGGAAGCGTTAACTGCAGCTTCAGTGGCGGCGTTAACTATCTATGACATGTGCAAGGCCGTGCAAAAAGATATGGTGATCTCCCAAGTCCGTCTGTTGGAAAAGCGTGGCGGCAAGTCGGGACATTTTAAGGTTTAGCGTATCAAAAACGAGAGAAGACTATGATTAACGTGTTGTTTTTTGCTCAAGTTCGAGAATTGTTGGGCACAGCTAAATTAAGTCTAGAGGCGAGCGAGCAGACTCAAACTGCCGAAGCGTTACGGGCAACGCTGGCGGCAACCGACGACAAATGGGCTAAAGTATTAACCTCTGACAAATTGCTGGTGGCGGTAAATCAGACCATTAGTCAATGGGATACGCCTGTAAACGATGGTGATGAAGTCGCCTTTTTCCCACCGGTTACAGGAGGTTAATATGCGTTTATTACCCGCAGTTCGAGTGCAAGAGGTCGATTTTAGTGTTTCTGACGAATATCGCCAGCTAGCTCAAGATGATAGCGATGGTGCCGTAGTCACTTTTGTCGGCAAAGTACGTGATTTTAACGATGGGACCGCGGTGACAGACTTAACCTTAGAGCACTATCCGGGTATGACCGAAGCCGTGTTAGAACAAATCGTTGCCGAGGCGCGTAGCCGCTGGCCGCTCAATAAAGTGACGGTTATTCACCGTGTCGGTACTATGGCTCTGGGTGAGCAGATTGTGTTTATCGGCGTAACCAGCGCCCATCGCAAGGCCGCTTTTGCTGCTTGTGAATTCTTAATCGACTTTTTAAAAACCAAAGCGCCATTCTGGAAATTAGAAGCGGGCGAGCAAGGTAAAAGTTGGGTTGAAGCGAAAGATGCCGATGAACAAGCGGCTAAGCTATGGCAACACAAAGACTAGTCGCGTGGCAGAGATACTCGTAGTCGCAACGCAGCTTGCCAGTTTAAGTCCCGCGCGAATATTGCACTAAGGTGACCCAATGCAGAGTTTGACCCGTTTCTTCCATACCTGTGTTTTTGCATTACTCTGGTGCTTGGCGGTCGCGCCATCTAGCAGCCGAGCGGCTGATAATACAGCGATTCCCGCAATTGCCGCTGCCTCAGATTTACGTTTTGCCCTCGATGATATTAGCCAAAAATTTACCAATGAAACTGGGCTAAAAGTAAAAATATCCTATGGGTCATCGGGCAATTTTGCTACTCAAATCCAAAATGGTGCGCCCTATGAATTATTTTTATCTGCGGATGAAAAATATATTCAGCAATTGCATAGTGCTGGCGTTACCCGCGATGTCGGCGTTCTTTATGCCCAAGGGCAACTCGCTATTGTTGTACCGAAAACCGGTCGTTTGTCCGTTGATCCTGAACTTAAGGGGTTAGCCGAAGCACTCGCTGCAGGAAAAATTACCCGTTTTGCTATTGCTAATCCTGATCACGCTCCCTATGGCGAAAAGGCCAAAGAAGCATTGCAGTTTGTGCAGTTGTGGGATGCGATTCAACCTAAATTGATCCTTGGGGAAAATGTGTCCCAAGCAGGGCAGTTTGCGATTAGTGGTTCAACCCAGGGCGGGATTATTGCGCTCTCTTTAGCTATGTCTCCTACTTTTGCCAAACATAGCGATTACGCCATAGTGCCAGCAAAAATGCATAGTCCACTGTTTCAGCGTATGGCATTAATGGCCAAGGCGGGTGAAACTGCTCAGCATTTTTACGATTATTTAAGAGCCGATAGTGCTCGTCGTGTTTTGGCCGATTATGGTTTTTCATTGCCAGAGCAACCATGATGGATTGGCAGGCACTTTGGTTATCGGTCAAGCTGAGTGGCATCACAGTTTTAGTGTTGATTCCTCTAGCTATATTGGCTGGACGGGCATTAGCCTATCGTCAATTTGTCGGCAAATCTTGGGTCGAGGCGCTGATCATGGTGCCCTTAGTATTACCGCCGACTGTGATTGGTTATTACTTGCTGGTGGGGCTTGGCAGTCAAAGTTGGCTCGGACAATGGATTGAGCAAGTCATGGGTCAGCAACTCGTGTTTCACTTTTCAGGTCTGGTTATCGCCTCTGTTTTAGTTAATATTCCCTTCGCTGTGCAGCCGATACAACGCGCCTTTGAAACTGTACCTAATGATGTTCGCGACGCAGCCGCTTGTTGCGGCATGAGTCGACTTAAAATTCTACTTAAAATTGAATTGCCTATGGTGTGGCCGGGTGTGCTAACGGCATTAGTTCTGTGCTTCTCCCATGTGCTTGGGGAGTTTGGCGTTGTGCTGATGATGGGCGGCAATATTGCTGGCGAGACTAAGACGATTTCGATTGCAATTTATGACAGTGTGCAATCATTCGATTTTAATGCCGCTGGCACTATGTCATTAGTCTTATTGCTGTTTGCCGTGACGGCGTTAGCACTAACAACCAGTCTATCGCGGCGTTTAGGAGGTCAGCGTGGTGCAAATTATCGCTGATCTGCAGTGTCAGATCCAAAATCATAAACACATTAAACTCAACGCCGATTTTCGCTGTAAAGCGGGTGAAGTACTTGCTGTGGTCGGGCCGTCTGGCGGTGGAAAAACCACACTGCTACGGATGATCGCTGGGTTGAATCATCCCGATACGGGACAAATCCACTTTGGCGATCGGCCTTGGTTTGATGATAAAGCGCGTATCGCCTTAAGCCCGCAGCAACGCCATATCGGTTATATGCCGCAGCATTTTGGGCTATTTCCGAATCTCACTGCCTTAGAAAATGTAGTCGCTGGGCTTGATCATATTCCCAAGGCGGAACGCATACCGCGCGCGAAAGATTGGCTCGAACGGGTCAATCTACAGGGATTACCCGATCGATTACCGGCGCATTTATCGGGCGGCCAGCGCCAGCGCGTTGCGCTTGCCAGAGCGCTTGCTCGCGAACCGTCGGTTTTGTTGCTGGATGAGCCTTTTTCTGCGGTGGACAGGGAAACTCGCGAGCGATTATACCTTGAGCTTGCGCGCCTCAAAGAGCAGTTACTCTGCCCAGTGATTATGGTCACCCATGACTTAAATGAAGCCTTACTGCTGGCTGATTCGATGATTTTGATCAGCCAAGGCAAGATGCTGCAGCAAGGTGCACCTTTCGAGGTGTTATCGCGGCCACGAAATGAAGCTGTGGCTAGGCAGATGGGGCTAAGAAATATTTTTGATGGTGAAGTGGTATTTCAAGACAGCATTAAAAATCTCACTTGGCTTAAATTTGGTGAGCAGCTAATTGCCTGCGACTATGGCAAAGAGCGCCCTGTGGGAAGTCGAGTCCGTTGGGTTATCCCCAATCAAGGTATTCGTTTTAATTCGATTTCCAAAGGGCGTTTATGCCGCAGTTTTAATAAATTAGATGTCACGATCGACGCTATGCTGGTGATGGGCGAATCCGTTCGGCTTATCTGCTACGTCACTGGCACCCCATTACAACTTAACACCGAAGTCTCGCTGCATTTTGCCCAAAAGCTTGCTCTTACTAAGGGGATGCAAACTACGGTGGCACTCAAATCCGAACAAATTCATATTTTGGAATAGCTTAGTCCACCATGATAACTCTGAGTAAACCAGCCACCATTTAGGTGCGATTTCGCATTATCGCGTCTAGCTCAGTTATCAATTGGGCTATTGTCGTTTGAAATTGAGCCAATTCCGCTTCAGCATTATTATTTCCCTGTTGCCTCATTTTTTCTTCGAGTATCCAAGCGTGCTCTGCTATTGATGTGAGCCCTAACATACTGATAGTTCCTGCACATCTATGGATCTTATCCGCAAGTTGAGGTGTTTTAAGTTGAATATCCTGAAGTGAGGTTTCGAGCTCAGTTTTAAACATTAATAGCATTTTGCTTAATGTCTCTTCCCGACCAAAGGCATCCTCTAATATTTTTATATCGATAAGTGCTGGTTTTGCAGACGGTAGCCATTTCAAAAGCATTTTATACAGCTCATCTAAGTGCAGTGGTTTTGCCAGTAAGTCATCCATCCCAACTGCCATGCACCTTTGCTTCTGCTCATTTAGCACGTTGGCCGTGAGTGCGATGATGGGAATATGTTGCCCCTCGATTTCCTGCGATCTCACTTGTTGGCAAAAAGTGTAGCCATCCATCACTGGCATGCGGCAATCGCATAACACTAAGTCATATTGAGTCTTTTGCATGAGGGCGAGCGCTTGGGCACCGTTATCTGCGATATCGCATGTTAGGCGTAACTGTTTCAGCTGTCGCTGCACCAATATCTGATTAAGTTGATGATCTTCAACTAATAATATTTTGCATTCTGGCCAGTTAAACTTAAATTGAATATCCCTTTGCGGGGTTGAGACTATAGTATCAATCCACCCCATGTTGATGTAACAAATATCCTTCACAGCTTGCGATGTTAAGGGATTTGCATTCAATAAACATTGCTCATTTTGATATCTATAACCCAGTGCTTCATTAAAGTGAGTGCAGAGTATGTGTTGCCGGTCATCCGAAGCATTATCAGTAAACAACAGGTCTGCATTGGCTTTATTCTCTGTTAATACAATGCCTAATGAAGCTAAATGCCAAGATAAAGTGTGGCGTAGTTTTATATCGCCGATGGCGATATATGCCTGTCTCTTGATCAGATCTCATAGCGTTTTTCCGGCTTCAAAAAGGGCTTTGGCTAATCGATAGCCCTTTACTTGAGCCTGAAGATCATCCCATCCTTCCCAAATCGTGGTCCAGCTAGCCATTCCCGTGCGCTTGCTATCATTAAAGCCGCCTAATTTCGCCAGAGACTGATAGGCCCACTTCATATTTGGTGCCTCTTTGCCTTTGTGCGCCCTTGGCTTGTAGAGCGCCATCAGTACTCGCCATT